>NZ_JAFNNZ010000055.1:0-658 GCF_026536565.1 Gilliamella sp. B2923
TGTCGATGCTGTAAACCCAATTGCCAATGTGTGGTTTTGCGCTGTTGAACTTCAAGCTCCGTATTATTGATATAGTTATGCGATTGGCGCAGTGAAAGGCCATAGCTTAAGGTGGTTTTTTGTGACTCATTACGGTGAATAACGCGGCTAAGTTGGATATTGGCATTACGGCTGCGCCCACTGTACTGATAATTGACATTTTGCCCGGCTACAGTTTGATGATATTTATTACCGGATAATGATGTATTGAGCGTCCAATAGCCGAAAGGTACCGAATAGGACAATAAAAAGTTACGGGAGCCGTATTCGCCTTTTCCGTTTAAATCATGTCCTACTGATCCATAAAACGCATCACTCAATGATAACAGGTTGTCCAGATATAACGTGGCACCGCCCTGATCACGACCGGTAGCTTTGGTACCCGAGTCATCAATCGATAACCCTAATCGCCACATTTTTGTCTGCTTGCGACTAATCATAATATCGCTTTCACCCGGCTTATCACCCGGGACTAATTGCATTTGCGTGCTGACTGTCGGTATGCGCTGAAGATTTTCAAGCCCTTGCTCGATATCACGTAAATTTAAGATTTTCCCTTCTCTTGCCGGCATCGCGGTGTAAAGTTGCGCATATTTATCACTGTCATCGGTGTAACGTA
>NZ_JAFNNZ010000008.1:0-153800 GCF_026536565.1 Gilliamella sp. B2923
TAAAATCAAAATCTAATAAAAATCCTTTTTTGAAATATTAACATATGGCTAATAAATAGTCTATTTAAAAACGATAAGTGTTTTTATATAAAAAAGAAATAGGTAATCTGTTCGGTATAAATGTATTTATAGGGGGCATTATTGGTTGTAAGTTAGGCTTAGGATAATTTGAAGTATTTTCTTGAGCAAAGAGCAAGAATTTATCCTGCTCTTTTTGTAGTGGGAATGAAGTTTATTTTTAACTAAATTTCATCATTCATATAAAATTAACTCTCGGATATTTTTATCCTCGTTGTTTCAGTTGGATTAATATCTTCAAATCTTCTCGAAAATTAGAAAGACCAATCTTCCACTTTTGTAAATGAAACGCCTTGAGGTTTAACTGACATAATGGCATTGACAATTGATTTATGATATAAGTGTATAGTACAGAACTCAAATAATTTAAAAATCAGTCTTTTTTCTAAAGGTATTTTAGCTAAAATTTCTTTGTCTAATTCAAACCGATCGATCCAGCTTAACAAATTAGGATCTGTACGATCTACTTTACATTTAGATTTTTCTCTATCGACAGCTTTTAGATAATTATAGATATGTATATAAAAATAATCTTTTAAAATGTCTCCAGTATTGGTCTCGATTTCGGCTGGTATAAGCTGAATTCCCTCAATATGCATAGCATCTAAGGCATCGGCTATCTTTTTTGAAACAATGCTACTTGGTTCTGCAAAATAATCGCCAATTACCGGTTTTCTAGGAATAGGGGCACAAAATTTAAAATGAGTCAATTCGGGATTTTCAATTCTTTCTCTTGTTCTGGGATACATCATAGTATGCCTGGAATCATCTTGTGGACCGATTAAAGGATAGGCTTTATCACCTGCTCGATCAATAATATAATATTCAAACTCGTCATTTGTGCTATTCATGTTTCTTATTCCTTTTATTTAATTTTATTGGTTTTTCTTCATTATTGTTGAATTCAGTCTAATTTTCAATCAATATCATATTTGTTTATTAATTTAAATTAACTCAATAGTTTCTTTTAAATCTTGTAGTTGGCAAAGAATTTTGATCTCAATAACCATATTTACTTTTTTGAATATCAAATCGGTCAGTGGTGAGTGTACAGAGAGAACTTTTATCAATTCAGATGATTTTTAGCTTACTATCTATTTTACAACGTATTTGCCTTTTATTATTTTTCGATTGGTACCTTTTCACAATCCAGCCGGCACAAAAGTGCAAAGACACTCAGCTTGATACTATGATGTGTACAGGTTTTAAATGCTAAAACCCGAGTTATTTTATTGCTAATAGTACAATCGTGTACTATTTATAAGTTATGGGTCATTTTAAATATAACTTTAAGTTATAAGCACCTAAATAATTGTTATTTATTAACCTGAATACTTTATTGATAGACTGAAACCCTATACAAAGTCCAATGGGGGATAATAACAATGAAATTTTTAACTAAATCACTGACGGCGGTTGCCTTAATCAGCTCATTATTTGTTGCAAGTTCGGCCTATGCCGATCGCTTAGATGATATTGAAAAACGCGGACAGATCAAAATAGCGGTATTTGATAGTAATCCGCCGTTTGGCTATATCGATGAAAAGACTAATCAAATTGTCGGGCTTGATGTTGATTATGCTAATGAAATCGGTAAAGCTTTAAATGTAAAAGTTGAGTTAGTTCCCACTAATCCAGCCAATCGTATACCTTTATTAACTTCACAAAAAGCCGATTTAATTGTGGCTAATTTTACAGTGACTGAGGAGCGTGCCAAAGCGGTCGATTTTAGTGTGCCTTACTTTGCAACCGGACAAAAATTTGTTGCTAAAAAAGGCGTGTTAAAAACGGCAGATGATCTTAACAATCTTCGTATTGGCGCAGATAAAGGGACGGTAATGGAAATTACCCTACGCGAAAAGTATCCTACTGCTAAAGTGATTTCGTATGACGATACGCCTTTTGCCTTTGCTGCCTTACGTAATGGGCTAGTTAACGCTATTACTCAAGATGATGCTAAATTAATTGGTTTATTGGCTAATGTGCCGGAAGATCAACGTGCAGAATTTGAAATTTCACCATTTAGTATCACTCAAGAGTATCAAGCCGTCGGCATTCCAAAAGGTGAAACACGTTTAAAAGATAAAGTGAATCAAATTTTATTAAATCTTGAAAAAGACGGCGAGGCTGTCACTATTTATAATCGTTGGTTTGGACCAGAAACTAAATCGGCCATGCCACGTGGTGATTTTAAAATAGGTAACGGTCAGTAACCATGTTTGAGCAACTACTTGAGCCTCGATATTTATGGTGGTTATGGGATGCTTTTTTAGTCACCTTAGCGATTTCATTTCTCACCATTATTTTATCAACGCTTTTAGGTTTTTTATTAGCTATTGCAGAGCAAAGCCACTTTAAATTGATTAAAGGGGTAATAGGGGGATATAACGCTATTTTTCGTTATTCGCCATTATTGCCTCAACTGTTTTTTTGGTATTTTGGCGTAGGCAACTTGTTGCCGGCTGAATTGAAAATGGCGCTATTAGATGAACCACAAATCTCTTGCTATTTTTTCACGTTAAAAATGCCTTCTTTTGAATTTATCATCGGTTTAATAGCGTTAACTTTTTATTCAAGCGCTTTTATTGCCAAAGAGTTTCAGGCTGGGATTTCAGGCGTGGCAAAGGGTCAACAGCAAGCCTCTTTAGCATTGGGGTTAAGTTGGTGGCAAAGTATGCGATTTATCATATTACCGCAAAGCTTTCGTATCGCCTTTTCGCCCTTAATTGGTCAATATATGAATATCATCAAAAATTCATCATTAACCATGGCTATCGGGGTGCTTGAGCTTTCTTATGTATCACGGCAGATTGAAACAGAATCACTAAAAACATTTCAAGATTTTGCTATAGCAACATTGTTATATATTTTAGCCATTGTGATAGTTGGTACACTTGGCAATATTTATCAAGCAACAAGATTATCAACCAGTAAGGTTTAGAAAATAATGGAACTTAAAGGATTAACGGTTATTTGGGATAATTTACCTTATCTTATGTGGGGTAACTTTCCCGGTGGTATATTTTTAACGCTAGTGATGAGCGTTATTGCGATAATCTTCTCAACGCTATTAGGCATACTCGCCGGTATCGGTCTGACCATTCTTAACGGCATAGCTCGTCAATTACTCATCATTTTACTTGGTTTTTTACGAGCTATTCCGGTCATTATGCTGATTTTTTGGACTTATTTTCTTTTGCCGGTTTTGTTAAATATTGATGTACCGGCAATTGCAACAGTGATCTCGGCCTTAACTTTCATCGGCGCTGCTTATATTGGGCACTCTGTGCATGCTGGCATGGTGGCGATAGCTAACGAGCAGTGGCAAGCAGCTTACTCGCTTGGGCTGACAAAACGACAGGTGATTGGCTATATTATTTTACCTCAAGCGTTGAAAATGATGTTGCCTTCTTTTGTCAATCAATGGGTATCATTAATCAAAGACACCTCGTTAGCTTATATTGTTGGTGTTGCTGAATTTACCTTTATTGCTACGCAGATTAACAACCGCAGTATGGTTTACCCAACCGAAATCTTTTTATTTGTCATTTTGGTCTATTTTGTGATTTGCGCATCACTCGATATTTCTGTTTCACGATTGACGCAAAAACGATTTAATCAGAAAAATTAAAAAATAGGGTGACTAAGCTTAAACTATCTATCAACAACTACGATATTAACAACTACGTTAATAACAAATGCGATATCGACAATTACGCATTGATAACGATACATCGACACTTGCTGTTTGCTCCTTTGCTTAAACGATTTTATCGCATCATTACGCCATACAAATTGCTTAATATGGTTATTGGCTTGATGATTTATTAAGGTTTTTTTAAGATTTAACGATTAAATTATTCAAAAGTAATCAATAATTCAAGTGGATGCGGTATGTGGCGCGATTTAAATACTCAACTTTTTTTGTTAATCAATGCTTCTGATCATGCATCGAAGCTGTTTATCTCTTTTGCTATCTTTTGTGCCAACTATCTGGCCTTTCTACCGATTATTGTGCTCATTATCGGTGGCGCAATTAATAAAAATTATCGCTTGTTGATTATTAAGATTGTTGTCACTTTAATCGTAGCACTTAGCATCACATTTTTAATTCGACATCTGATCTATTCACCCCGCCCGTTTGCACTGGATATTGGTACGAATTATTTATATCATGATAAAACCAGCTCATTTCCTAGTCAGCATGCAGTATTTGTGTGGGGAATTTGTTGCACTATATATTTCAACTATCAATCCCAATTAAAAACCTTGCTTTACTTTTGTACAATCGTTGCCTTGCTGGTTTGTTGGAGCCGTATTTATCTTGGAATTCATTGGCCAATCGATATCGTAACCGGATTTTTATTGAGTTTGATATCGGCATACATCATCAATAAGATTTGGTCGTTGCGTGCGAATAAATCCCGATAGCTGACTCAATAGATAATAATAAAACGTTTATGGCAACTAACAATAATGATTTGGTATATGTGCAGCAAAGCATATAATAAATGTCAAAATATGCTCATGATTCTAATATCGATAACTGGGGTGATTCCTAATGAAAATACTGATTGTAGAAGATGATAGTCTATTACAAAAAGGGCTTTATGACGGTATTACCTCTAATGGTTATGTATGTGAAGTGGCATCAAATGGCAAGCAGGCGGAAGATCTTATCCAATTTTCTCAATTTAGCTTGATCATTTTAGATTTAGGGTTACCCGATTGCGACGGTTTAGAGCTGTTGATGCGCTGGCGTAAAAATCATATTGATATTCCTGTGCTCATATTAACCGCTCGTGATACGATTGAAGATCGCGTCGAAGGTTTAGATCAAGGAGCGGATGATTATTTAATTAAACCCTTTGCATTGACCGAACTCCTTGCCAGAGTGCGTGCATTAATCCGCCGAAATCAAGGAACGGCTGATAATGTAATAACTTATGGTGCAATTACTATTGATATCAAGCAACAAAAAGTGACATTGGATGATAAAGAAGTGACCCTTACGCCCAAAGAGTTTATTGTTTTATCCCGTTTGATGCTTAAAGCGGGCGAAAAGGTTCATCGTGATCTGTTACAAAATGATTTATATGATTGGCAAAGTGACCCTAGCTCCAATGTGCTAGAGGTGTATATTCACGGTTTACGGACTAAACTAGGCCGAAAAACCATTCGGACTGTTCGTGGTTATGGTTATCAACTCGATGATAGTCAATAATCAGTTTTCTCGCTTTATGGATAAAATCAGATATGATTCGTCAATCCCTCAGTAACATTCGCCATAGTATCCGTTGGAATCTCTTTTTCACGCTGGGCGCAATTATGCTGATATGTCAAATTATCACGGTATTATGGTTATGGCATGAAAGTAAAGAGCAAATCGATGTCCTTGTCAATTTAACGTTAAGTCAAAATAAGATTGATGAAGTTGTTGAGCACGAAGAGCTAGAAGCCATTTTTGCCTTATTTTGCTCAGCGTTTTCGATGATGTTAGTCACGTTATTTTTGGCCTATAAAGCAATCAAATGGATCACAAAACCGCTTGAAATACTTGAACAAGATTTAAACCAACGCACAGAAGATAATCTTAAACCCATTAGCCAAATTAGTAACATGCGGGAAATCAAATCAATCACTAATGTGTTAAATAAACTCTTTGTCCGATTAAGTAATACATTGGTACAAGAACGCTTGTTCACAGCGGACGTTGCTCATGAAATGCGCACGCCATTAGCCGGCATTCGCTTGCATTTAGAACTTTTAGAAAACAAAAATAAGATTGATTGCCGTGAATTAATTGAACGGATAGATCGACTGGTCAATACGGTTGAACAATTGTTAATGCTGGCACGGGCAAGTCAAAAATTTACTATTGGGCAATATCAGAAGATAAATTTTTATGACGATATCATCATCCCACTTTCTGATGAACTGACCGAATTGACTGAGCAAAAACAGCAACAGCTAGTGTGGTATTATCAAGATAATCAGCTATTTTTTAATGGTGATGCAACCTTGATTCGATTATTGATTCGCAACTTAGTGGAAAATAGTTATCGTTATAGCCCGGCAAACAGCAAAATAACGGTAAGTTGCTTTAAACAAGCCGATATGATTGTGATAACAGTAGAAGATGAGGGGAGTGGTATTGATGAGTCAAAAACGGAAAAACTGACACAAGCGTTTTTCCGTATGGACAGGAAACATAATGGTATCGGGCTTGGTCTGAGTATTGTCAACCGTATAACCAAATTACATCATGGGCAATTTACGTTAAAAAACAGAGCAAACCAGCAAGGTACCATTGCAGAACTTAAGCTGAGTGATTCACATCATTGACCAGATTTGTGATCAAAGGATTATGGGTATTTTCTCTGATTAGTGATTTTAAAAATCGTTGCCAAGTTCGTTCAATTTTGCTTTTAGCAAAAAAACCGATGTAGTTGGCAATGGGAATAAAGGTTGAATTGCCGATATTATCAATTATGACTAATCGGTTTTGATCGGCAGATTGATGTTGAAACAAAATATTTTTGCTTTTAATGGTCATGGTAATAATGCGATCACGCAATAAATCGGCTTTTAATTTTTTCAAAGCGGTTACCAGCGCTGAATAGTACTGCGAAGTCAGTTGCTCATCAGCAAGATATTTTTCAAGAGTAGTTGATGTGTTACCGTCTTGATCTCGAATCAACTCAAAAACTTGACCTTCGCCAAGATTAGTATTGACCGCACCATAATACTGCGCCAATGCGTCCCACGCGATATGACGTTTGATAAGGTGTTTATAATACGCTATCTCACGGCTGGTTTCTTCTTGCGCACCTTCGTTATAATTGACTTTAATGCATTTATTGGCATCATCAGGATGATGATAACATTTGCGGTGTAAGCCTTTGCTAATATACTCTTTATCGGTAAGTTGGATTAGATTTTTCATAGATATTGATATTGGCTAATTGAGTTTTTTAAAGAGTTTAACAGTAACTGTTTTTTCTCGCTACGATTTTTTATGATAAACGCTAGCGCTTTTTATATATTTCTGTATAATATCGCCACCCACGTTACGACAGCGTTCTTCCCAACGCTGTTTTCGGTTGTCAAAATTAGTATAACAACTCGAAGGGGTTAGTTAATTAATAGCAGCAATCAAAAAAGTGTAAATAAATCATATGATTTATTAACGTGAGATTAATTAAATTATTGGATAATTACGAATGAGTACTTTTTCAGCTAAACCAGAAACAGTTAAACGCGACTGGTATGTTGTGGATGCAGAAGGCAAAACGTTAGGTCGTTTAGCAACTGAAATCGCAAGCCGTTTGCGTGGTAAACACAAAGCAGAATATACACCACATGTTGACACAGGTGATTATATTATCGTTATCAATGCCGAGAAAGTTGCTGTAACAGGCAAAAAACGCACTGATAAGATCTATTATCGTCATACTGGCTACATCGGTGGGCTTAAAGAAGCGACTTTCAAAGAAATGATTGAACGTCATCCTGAACAAGTCATCGAAATCGCTGTAAAAGGCATGTTACCGAAAGGTCCTCTAGGTCGTGCAATGTACCGTAAACTAAAAGTTTATGCTGGTAGTGAGCACAATCATGCGGCACAACAACCGCAAGTATTAGATATTTAAGGGGATAAAAGATGGCTGATAATCAATATTACGGTACAGGTCGCCGCAAAAGTTCTGCTGCTCGTGTGTTTATTAAACCAGGTAGTGGAAATATCGTTATTAACAAACGTTCTTTAGAGCAATACTTTGGTCGTGATACTGCTCGTATGGTTGTGATGCAACCACTTGAGTTAGTTGAAATGACTGACAAACTTGATCTTTACATCACTGTTAAAGGTGGCGGTATTTCAGGTCAAGCTGGTGCGATTCGTCACGGTATTACTCGTGCATTAATGGAATATGATGAAACTTTACGTTCATCATTACGTCAAGCGGGCTTTGTTACTCGTGATGCACGTCAAGTAGAACGTAAAAAAGTGGGTCTACGCAAAGCACGTCGTCGTCCACAATTCAGCAAACGTTAATTGTATTTTACAAAAACGTTATCAAGTTGTACCAAAAACCCGGCATTGGTCGGGTTTTTTTATGTTTAACGTGCTTGCTGAAAAATAGTGAAATAACTTTACTGATATTTTCCCGTCAAAAAATCTTATCACAACGCTAAAATCTTAAATCTTGATCACTTTTTTTGCTTAAACACCTATAAAATCTGAAACTTCTTGTCAAAATCGTCATATTTCGGCGATTCTTAATAAGAAAATTCATTTTTTTTAACAAATTTGTTATCCAATTTGCTAGAATAGAACTTATCTAAACTAAAATTTAATTTTAATATTTGGAGTGAACATGGTTGTTGCTGTTAATAAACGTTCTGTAATGACATTATTTTGTGATACAACTGATATTTACGGCCATCAGATTCGTTTTGTGCTGGCGGAAAAAGGCGTAACTGCGGAGATTGAGTTTGTCAAAGCTGACAACTTACCCCAAGAACTTTTGGATCTTAACCCATATAGCTCTATCCCAACCTTAATCGATCGTGATCTCACGTTGTTTGAGCCTCACATTGCCCTAGAGTATCTTGATGAGCGATTCCCGCATCCACCGTTAATGCCTGTTTACCCAATTGTGCGTGCAAATTCTCGCTTGACAATGTACCGTATCAAACGAGAGTGGTACAGCGCCTATGAAACCATTATTGCTGATCCGGATAGTGATGCAGCAAAAGTCGCTCGCAAAAACTTACTTGATGATCTTGTTTCTATCTCGGTCATGTTTAAAGAAAAAGACTATTTTATGAGTGATGATTTTACCTTATGTGATTGCTATTTTGCACCACTACTATGGCGTTTACCTGTTATGGGCATTGAATTGCCTAAAGTGGCTGAAAAGAATTATTTAAGCTATATGGCACGTATTTTTGAACGTCCTGCGTTTGTCAGTTCGTTAACCGATGACGAAAAGAAAATTAGGGCATAATCAACCCTTTTAATTGCAATTGAAATCAACAAGGTAACCTTTATGGAATATGAACAAATGTTGCCACGTCGCCCGTATCTTTTTCGGGCTATTTATGATTGGATTTTAGATAATCAATTAACCCCGTATATTCTTGTTAACACAACCGTTCCGGGGGTACAGGTGCCACAGCAATTTATTCAAAATAATCAGATCGTGTTGAATATCGCGCCCCATTCAGTTGGGCAATATTTAGCAAACAATGATCAGATTGAATTTAATGCCCGTTTTTCAGGCGTGTCCGAACATATCATTGTTCCAATGGAAGCGTTAGTTAGTATCTATACTCGTGAAAATGGCATGGGTATGGGTTTTCATGATGAACCGCAATATGAAATGCAACGTGAAAAGTCATCTAACCCGGCAACACAAACCGATAAAAAGTCAGCCAACCCGTTTCGTGTGATTAAGTAGTTATTACATAAGCATTAAATAATTGTTATCCATTTGTAAAATAATAGCTTTTTAAAAAAGCTATTATTGCTTATGCTGGCAAAATCATTTGAAACCTTAATCAAGCTGGCAACTTTTAGCAAGTATTGTCATTTGTATTTTCTTGTCTTATCGATATATGATATAGCAAACTAACTAACTAACTAACTAACAAATTAAATCTGTATGAGCCATGAAATTGAATTAAAGTTTCAAATTAATCAAGAAGATATTGCTAATCTTCAAGCCTTTTTAAATCAATGGGCGAGTAGTGATGAGCTTGAGTTTTCGAGCTTATCGAAAAAGCAGCGTACATTTTCAACCTTATCTTTGGCTAATAGCTATTATGATACAGCCGATAACTATTTGCGCAATCATCATTGTGGATTAAGACTAAGATCGACGGAAAACAACCAGACTAAACAGTACGAAATGACGTTAAAGCGTGATAGCCACGCTATCGCCGGTTTACATGAGCGTGCTGAATACAATGTTGATTTAAGTCAACCACAACTCGATTTGTCTCTTTTTCCGGCGCAAGTGTTTCCTAAAGCGTGTGACATTACAACGCTACAACAAAATTTAAAACCACTTTTTACCACCAACTTTACCCGTCAAGTCTGGTTGATCTCGTTTGCCAATAGCGAAATTGAAGTTGCCTTAGATCAAGGTGAAATCACCTCTAATGGTCAAACTATACCAATTCAAGAAGTCGAGTTAGAGATCAAACACGGTAATAAACACGATCTTTTGAACTTTGCCAACGAACTGAGCCGATTCCATTTACACTTATTTTCACAAAGTAAAGCTGCCCGGGGATATCGTTTGTTAAATAATCAAAAACTATTACCTACGGAGTTTGAATTAACGCAACAATCAAGCTTGCTTGATATCATCAAATATTGGCAAAAAAACGAAGAGTATGCGTTATCAATTGATAATCTTGATTTTTATAAGCGGGTACTTGATCAAGTTAATCATCAGTTAATGAATAAAGCAGATAAATTCAATCCCGAACTTACACAGTGGCAAATGGCATTATCGGCGATAAATACGATCAAAACCTTTGCTTTTAGTGAAATTAATACAACACTCAAACTTATGCTGATTGCACAAATCGATAATGAAGTTAAAAATGAGTGATTTAAAACAGATAAGGAATAAGTTTAAACATAACTTTTTTGAAATCACCATTGTGGTTTGTTATCGTTTTTGGGTTGTTAAATAGTATTGCTGTTGTGGTTAATTATTACAGATTGTTCAACGATAATTTTGTTAAACAAGCTTTGAAATTCCAGGCAAATTGATTGTTTAAAAATTTATCATCTTACTCAATTCTCTTTCTCCTCCATTTTTATCAAGCTATGGCCACATTTCCCTGTTTTAAGTAGGGGAAATGGTTGGCAGTTAGGCAAAGCAACTTAATGAAAAATAAAAGCAAGATAAAGTTTGATTATTTGATAGACAGTAAAAATAACATTTGCTATTTTACCATTGATTTGCCATTAAATTACATTTCTTAGTAAATAAATTTAAATAACTCCATGGAATAGTAAGGAAAAAACATGAAGAAATTAAAATTAAATAAAATCACACTACTCGTTAGTGTGTCGTCCACCGCTTTATCGCTATTTCCATTGTCAGCTAACGCACTCTCAATCGACCACACTAATATCACAAATTATCTCAATAGTGGTATTTCAACCGATCGTGAACAAGATTCCATTGATATTGATACTTCTTCAGCAGCAGGGCCCCATATCATTAAAGATAGTGGTAAAGCCTTAGAAGCCAACAACGACCAATCAATTTTTATTTATGGTGATAATTCATTTGATATTCAAAGCCATTCTAATGGCAATTACAACAGCTTTAACGGGGTGAATGTTCGAAACGGTGGAAGATTTTATTTTCATACCGATCTAAATATCGCGCAAGGTGCAGGTACCGGTATTTATATTGCAAGTGAGGGTAGAGTGCTATCCTACAATAAAATTAACATTGATAGTACCAGCTCAAATAGCAACGCTTTTATTGGTATCCGAATGTACAACTCTAGCGATCAATCTCACTCCGAAGGCGATTTTCATAACAAAGTTAACATTAATTCAGCCGGACAAAATAGCTATGCTATTTATTCGCTTAAATCCAATAATCCTAACGCTGTCCGTAGTTATTTAAGGTTTAGAGATCATGTGTCAATCAATATGACTGGTCAACAAAGTCATGGTATAGCGTTTAACCAACAATCAATCAACTCAGTAAATCTTGATCCATTTGAAAATAATGTTATGGAATTTGGCAACGGTGTTGATTTAATGATTGCCAATGGTATCCCTATTGACATGCAACAGCTTAATGGGTCTTTAAAGATTTATACTTCGGATGATGTTAAAAACCGAATTGTGAGTAAATCGAATCAAGAATTTAATGCAATTCAATCGTTAGGGGGCGAAATTGATATCGCTGGTCAAACGCTTATTGAAGGCGATATTTATGCGAAGAAAGATCGCATGGGTGATGCTCTTATAAACTTCGTTCTTTATGATGGATCGTATTTATTAACCTCAATGGATAACAATAATCAATATGCCAATAATAAAGGCGAGATAAATCTTATCCTGAGGGGTAATCAAAGTCAGTGGAAGATGACCAATAATTCGTATCTTGATCATTTAACCTTAGATCAAGGAGCTAAAGTCTCTTTTGGTTATTCTTACACAACCCCGAACATGCCATTAACGCTCGATAGTCACAATAAAATGGAGCTTATCGCTCAATCATTAGATGGTGAAGGTTTGTTTGAAATGCGAACTGGCATAGGTCAAACGCTTGCGGGCGATCTGCTTAAAATTACTGGCGTAAGGCAAGCTTGGGGCGATCATAAAATTGCCCTCATTGACAATAAAACTGGCGCCAACCGGGTAAACGGTACCGAAAAAATAACTTTAGTTGAAACCCAAGGCGGCAATGCCAATTTTGCTATGGCATCTTCTTTTGATATCGGGCCTTATTTATTTAACACCCTAACCAAAGTCAGCGGTGAGCGTGATACAACCTCTGAAGATTGGGTATTGTCGGCAATTAGCAATCCAAATGTTGTAAATGACGATAACAGTGATGACGATGACAACAACAACGGCAACACCGACGACAATAACGGCAACACCGACGACAACAACGGCAACACCGACGGCAACAACGGCAACACCGACGACAATAACGGCAACACCGACGACAATAACGGCAACACCGACGACAACAACGGCAACACCGACGACAGTAACGGCAACACCGACGGCAACAACGGCAACACCGACGGCAACAACGGTAACAACGACAGTAACAACGGTAACACCGACGGCAACAACGGCAACACCGACGGCAACAACGGTAACACTGACGGTAACAACGGCAACACCGACGGTAACAACGGCAACACCGACGGTAATAACGGCAACACCGAGGGTAACAACGGCAATAATAACGATACCGGCAAAGATAAAACAAAACCAACTTTGACTAATACCGCAAAAAATGCCGCCAATATCCTGAATTCAAACTATTTAATGAATTATGTCGAAACGCAAACATTACTACAAAGAATGGGGCAGCTACGTACAAATAATGGTGACGGTGGCGATGTCTGGGGTCGAATTTACACCGGTAAATTAAGCTCATTTAATGATAATCGCTTATCTAATTTTGATATGCGCTATTATGGATTGCAACTCGGCGTCGATCGAAAAGTGGATAATGATAATCTTGATATCTATTACGGTATTATGGGCGGATTTACCCGTGGTAATACTGATAATCATGTCGGAGATGGTCATACCAAAAGCTATTCAGTTGCGTTATATACCTCATTACAAGCACACAATGGTTTATATTTTGATGCATTAGTCAAATATATGCACATGTCACATAAATTTAACACGAAAACAGGTGGTGGTTATGCGGTTAAAGGCGACGGTGATACTAAAGGCTTTTCAATTGGTGCCGAAATCGGTAAACGCTTTTATATAAACCAATGGTATATCGAACCACAAATGCAGCTTACCTATTCACAACAAAATAGCGCAACAATCAAAGCCAGCAACGGCTTAAAGACCAAATTAAGCCGTTATAACTCACTGATCGGTCGAACCAGTGCAATTTTAGGATACTCAACACAGATTGATGACAACCCAATCGATATTTATATCAAAACAGGATTCCTAAAAGAGTTTGACGGCGAAACGGCTTATACCTTTAATCATGTCGCCAAAGAAAAATATGATTTTGGGGGTAACTGGTGGGATAACGGCATCGGTGTAAATATGCAGTTAAATCAAAATCATCATCTTTATGGTGATGCTGTTTACTCAGTGGGTAATAAGTTTGATCAAAAACAGATCAATCTAGGTTATCGATATTCATTTTAATTTAACAACTATTTAAAACAACAAATTATCTCTGGTGGACGAGGTTAATTGGCAAATAATAAAAAATTTGCTAAATAATTTTCGCTCCACCTACTTTTTTAGACTTGAGCGATAACAACATAACTTTAAATAAAAAAATAATTGATAAGGATAGGTAGGAATGAAGGTATCTTATTGTAAATTGCCCTTGATGTATGTGTTATTTTTCTGGCTATTTAGCTTTAGCTTTTGGATTATCGATGCGGTTTTTGTGTCTGAGATACAACGTGGAATCTTTGAAATTTTTTGGTCTCAAGACCTTATCTATAAAGTTAGATTCCTATTATTTATTTTTATAGATTATCTTCCTGCTTCAATAATGATTTTTATTGTCTCGTTGATCTTATTAAATAAATATTCTATCCATCAAATTACCAGAAAAAATAGCTTTCAAGGTGGATTGATTATGTTTATCACCACTGTTTTTATTAAATTAATTTCCTACGTCTATTTTAGCAATTCAATGACACCGCTACCGCTATTACAATCTTTATCACTATTACTATCTAACGCTGTGATTATTTTGGTTTGCATTCCACTGATATTCTATCTTATGGTTAGATTCTTTAACCCCGATATGACACCTATTGACACTGCGATAGCCTGTCAAAACAGCCCAAAGCTGCATTTAGTATTGTTTATCTTATTGTATAATTATTATTTTATAGCATTATGTGTTTATGGGTATTTACATCAATATTCATTACTTCTTTTTTTAGTGATTTTAACGATTTGTAATGTACTGGGCTATCTGTGCTTACGTGGTTTATTTCAAAAAGTAAATGAAAAATTACAGTGGCTAAAAGTCGTTACTAGTTCATTTTTACTATTCGTATTAAACGGTCTGCTCATGTTTGGATTAACTGTTTTAACCGGATTTTTCGTCAGTAAGATCTTTCATCTTCAGCAAGGCTCTTATCAGGAGGTTGAATTTTATGATCATCATCATAACTCCCTGTTTACGGCTAATCTTTTGATATTAATGCTGTTAAGTTGCGTTATGGTAAGAGTTGGCGTAATGTTATTTTTTGGCAGGCAAAAACCTCAAAAACAATCTTAATTCGAATGGAATGACCAGCATGACAGAATTGAAAAAAGTATTTAATCAACAAAAACAGAAAGTCCTGGCAAATTTGTCAAACATTGATCGTGATTGTTTACAAGCAAGCCTTGATATTTTAATTCAGAGTGATTTTCTGATTGATACATTTAATCGATATCCTAGCTGGTTATCGCAATTGATTAGCGCTCCCCCACAAGCTGATGAAAGACGATTTTATCAAACTTGGCTGAATGAACAATTAGCATCGGTCACCAATGAGGAGCAATTGATGAAAACATTAAGATGTTTTCGTCGTTTTATCCTGACTCGTCTTGAATGGTCTCAATTGACTAAGATCAGCACCGATGAACAAATACTATTGCAACTGAGTGAACTTGCTCAAGTGATCATTATCACGGCTCGTAATTGGCTCTACCAGTTAAGCTGTCAGGAATGGGGTACGCCTTGTAATGGGCAGGGAATTGCGCAGCCTTTACTAATTTTAGGTATGGGTAAATTAGGGGGGAGTGAACTGAATTTTTCCTCCGATATTGATCTTATATTTACTTATCCCGAACACGGTCATACTCAAGGTGGACGACGAGAGCTGGATAATGCGGTTTTTTTTACTCGTTTAGGGCAACGCCTAATCAAAGCGCTCGATCACGTCACCGAAGACGGCTTTGTTTATCGGGTTGATATGCGTTTGCGCCCACTTGGTGACGGTGGCCCGTTAGTGCTCAGTTTTTCCGCTATGGAAGATTATTATCAAGAACAAGGGCGAGACTGGGAACGTTACGCCATGGTGAAAGCTAAGGTCTTAGGTGATCAGCAAGATCCTTATACCTTAGAACTCTATCAAATGCTAAAACCTTTTGTTTATCGTCGTTATATTGATTTTAGCGTATTACAATCATTGCGAAATATGAAAAGCATGATTGAACGAGAAGTGCGTCGTCGAGGTTTGAAAAACAATATAAAACTCGGCGCTGGCGGGATTCGAGAAATTGAGTTTATCGTACAAGTGTTTCAACTTATTCGAGGCGGTCGAGTAGTGGGGTTACAGACTCGTTCCTTATTACACGCTTTACAGGTGATAGAACAAGAAGGATTATTGGATGTTGAGGAAGTGATTTTATTGCGGGAAAACTACCTATTTTTACGCCGCTGTGAAAACATTTTGCAAGCCATTAATGATGAACAAACCCAAACCTTGCCTGAAAACGAACTCGATCAATTACGTCTGGCGACCAGCATGGGCTTTGATAACTGGCTAACGTTTAGCGATGATTTATCTAAACGAATGCAACTTAATCGACAAATATTTAATGAATTAATTGGCGAAGATACACCAGAATCGAGCCAATCTAAACAAGATAATGATCCGTTTGATGATCTATGGGTGCCGGACTTACAATTGACTGATGTCAAAGCCGTATTACCCGACTTAAACGAGCAAGATGCTCAGCAGCTATGTCAATTGTTGCTGCAATTTCGAGATGATATCGGCAAACGAACAATCGGCGTGCGAGGGCGTGAGATTTTAGATCAGCTAATGCCACGATTACTCGCTTTGACTTGTCATGAACAACAACCACTTATTTTACTGGCAAGAATTTTTCCATTACTGGTAAACATCGTTAGTCGTACCACCTATCTGGAGCTACTGCTTGAGTATCCAACCGCACTGAAACAATTGATCCGCTTATGTAGCGCATCGCCAATGATCAGCGACCAATTAGCCCATTATCCCATTTTGTTAGATGAACTGATTGATATCAATTCGCTGTATCAAACGGCCGCCCCTGATGCTTATAAAAGTGAACTGTATCAATATTTACTGCGTATTGCGGTTGATGATGAAGAGCAACAACTCGAAGCCTTACGTCAGTTTAAACAGATGCAACTACTGCATATTGCTGCTGCTGATGTGCAGCATGTATTAACCACCATGAAAGTGAGTGATCACCTAACTTATGTGGCAGAAGCGTTACTGGATTTTGTTGTACAAATGGCATGGAATCAAATGGAAAGCCGTTATGGCAAGCCGGATTATCTCACTGACAACCAAAAAGGTTTAGTGGTGATAGCTTACGGTAAATTAGGTGGCTGGGAGCTGGGTTATGGTTCCGATCTGGATTTGGTCTTTTTACATAACTGCCCGGCCAGTAGTGTTACCAATGGTGAAAAACAGATAGATAGTCGGCAATTCTATTTAAGACTGGTACAACGTATTATCCATTTATTTAATGTCCGTACCAGCTTTGGGATTTTATATGAAGTTGATGTACGCTTGCGTCCGCAAGGCGATGCCGGCTTATTATCCTGTAGTTTAACGGCGTTTGAAGATTACCAAATGCATGAAGCATGGACATGGGAACATCAAGCCTTAGTGCGAGCCCGTGCAGTTTATGGTGAGGCTGAGCTAATTGAACAATTTAACCAAATTCGCCGCCGAGTACTTTGCAAAGCACGGGATGAAAGCCAATTAAAAACCGACGTCAGACAGATGCGTGAAAAAATGCGCCTACATTTAGGCACCACCCAAGCGGATCGGTTTAATTTAAAAATTGATGAAGGTGGCATTGGCGATATTGAATTTTTATCACAATATCTTGTGCTAAATTATGCCAATCAATATCCTAAAATAACCCATTGGAGTGATAACGTACGTATTTTAGAATTAGCAGCCAATTATCAAATTATGGATGAAACCGAAGCGCAAGCGCTTACCAACGCTTATATTGATATGCGTAATGAAATACATCAATTAGCATTACAACTTCGCCCAAGTTTGGTTGAAAGCGACAGCTTTAAGCAAGAAAGAGAGATAGTCAAACATAGCTGGGCTAAATGGTTAAGCAACAATTAGCTCTTTTATACTTAAACATAGGTATTTTCTGAAAGTTTTTGACAAGAAATATGCCAGTATAATATCGCTGACGTTAGGCAAGCAAAATGATTGCCTTGCTAAAGCAGGCTAAATGTCAAAGTAAAATAGTTCAGTTTTATACTAAAACATAGGTGTTTTCTGAAAGTTTTTGACAAGAAATCTACCTGTCTAATATCGCTGACGTTAGGCAAGCAAATTTGATTGCCTTGCTAAAGCAGGCTAAATGGCAAAGTAAAATAATTCAGTTTTATACTGAAACATAGGTATTTTCTGAAAGTTTTTGACAAGAAATCTACCTGTATAATATTGCTGGCGTTAGGCAAGCAAAAGGATTGCCAAACTAAGCCGGGCTGAATGACAAAGTAAAATAGTTCAGTTTTATACTGAAACGTAGGTGTTTTCTGAAAGTTTTTGACAAGAAATCTACCTGTATAATATCGCTGACGTTAGGAAGCAAAATGACTGCCTTGCTAAAGCAGGCTAAATGACAAAGTAAAATAGCTCAGTTTTATACTGAAACATAGGTGTTTTCTGAAAGTTTTTGACAAGAAATCTACCTGTATAATATCACTGACGTTAGGAACCAAAATGATTGCCTGGCTAAATGACAAAGTAAAATAGCTCAGTTTTATACTGAAACGTAGGTCTTTTCTGAAAGTTCTTGACAGGATAACGGCGTTAGCGAAGATATAACATCGGCTTAAAAGCTTTTTATACCGATTTAGATTTTATTGGAGTTTTAAATTTAATGGCAACGATCAAAGATATTGCGAAATTGGCGGGAGTATCGCACGGCACTGTATCAAATGTGCTTAATGGTCGGGGTAATGTCAGTGTCAAAAAAATCAAATTAGTTGAACAAGCCGTACAACAGTTAGGCTATCAACTTAACTTACAAGCCAAAATCTTAAAAGAGGGCAGTGCTAAAACCATATCGGTAATTTTGCCCAATATCACCAAAGAGCAGTACGCTTACCTTTATGAAGGTCTGTTTAATTATGCCAACGATCAAGGTTACGAACTAGCACTCTATTTGACCTATGACTCAAAAGAGCTTGAATTACAACATATCTCAAAAGTGGCCGTCAAACGTGATCACGCTGTTATCACCATTAGCGCTTTAGCCGATGCGCAACCTTATTATCAATCGATTAAAATAGCCGATGAAAAAATCATTTTTGTCTATCGCAAACCGGCTCAAGCAAAGCAATTTATCACTTTAGATTTTGAACAGGCAGGCGAAGATATCGCCGCACAAATGATAAAGCATCACTATCGGCATATCGGCTTATTTTGCTGTAGCTATCAACATCATCATGCGAATTTGTTCAAGCAAGGGCTGGAAAATGCTTTTGCCCAGCAAAATTATTCAGTGCGATTAGATTCCATTGCTTCAGCGCCGTCAGAAAGCAGTTATAATTTATCTTTTCAATTTTTTACTGAGCAACACCCTCAATATCATGCCATTATCACCATGGATATGGAGCAGGCGCATTTTATCAGAAACGCTAACTTTTTTGGCAGTTTAGATAAGTGCCCACCCATTTACACATTAGCCAATAACCGTTTTTATTATGAAAGTGACTTTTACCAATACCATATGAATTATGGGATGTTGAGCGAGCAGATCATTAAATTAATTGAAGATAAACCAATCACGCCGTTAGCTAATAAAGGCTTTTCATTATTACCCGCTATATTACCGGCTAAATTACCAGATAGCGCAGTAAGGGGCTTATCGCAAACGGCGCAAGTGATTAATTTTCTGATTTTACCCAGCCCGTCGACTGAAGCCGTTAAAAAATTGCTACCCCACTTTAAAAAAGTCAGCGGTATTGATGTCAACTTAATTGTAAAACCCTTTGATGAGATTTACGACATTGTTGAGAATTTTGACCAGCACCCACAAATCGATATTGTTCGACTCGATATGGCAGGTTTACCTTGGTTTGCGCCTTCCATATTTAAGCCGTTAATCGAGCTTGATCTCAATGTGGCATCGCTGTTTGAACGCTATCAACCGGAGATCGTTGAGCGATTTAGTTATGTGGATAATAAAGCCTATGCCATTCCGTTTGATCCGAGTGTGCAGATGCTGTTTTATCGTAAAGATTTATTTGACGATCCGTTGATCAAACGCGCTTACTTTGAAAAGTATCGACAGCACTTGCAGATCCCGACAAATTTTAAAGATTTCAATCAGATCGCCACATTTTTTAATCAACAGTATAATAGTGAATCCCCAATCGAGTATGGTAGTTGCATTACGCTGGGTAATGACGAGATTATCGCATCAGAGTTTTTACTTCGTTACTATGCGCAAGGTGGAAAATTATTTAATGAAGATAAACTGTGTTTAAATCACTCGATTGCGCTAAGCACCTTAACCCAATTACAGACCTTTATTCAGTCAGCAAACAACATCGATGCCAGTTGGTGGCAACAGTCGGTTAATTTATTCGAACAGGGTAAACTGGCAATGCTAATTGTCTATACTAATTTGTTTAGCTATATCAATCATCGGGATATTTTACCATTGATTGGCTATAGCAATGTGCCGGGTAATCGTGCATTATTTGGTGGTGGATCGCTGGGTATGTCTAAATATAGTCAAAAAGACAAAGCGGTAAAAACCTTTTTTGATTGGCTCTATTCGGCTGAAATCAATGAACAAATTGCTTTACTGGGCGGTGCGACGGCGCAAAAAAATATTATGCAAAATCAGCCGATTGTCAATCAATCACCCTGGCTACCGGTTGCCCAATTGCAATATGCTAATGGTATACGGGAAAACAGTATCAATGGCAAAGCGATTAATCTGCACTTAGTTGAACATATTATCGGTCAATATTTATCGGGTTGGATAAGCGGGCAATTTAGTGCTAAGCAAGTGATTGCGCTTATTAATGAGTCAATCAGCGAGCAATATTGCTAATAAACGCATTATTAGCAATATTGCAATTGATAGGTTAAAAGCTACTTGCTTAGGATTTTGCTTTAGATGTCATAATCACATCTTTATCGTTAAAGAAGAACCAGAATCCGACCGCCACAATGGCCGCAACCACAGCCGGATAGATCCAAAACTGCTGCCATTGAGGTCCGGCTTGCTCTAAAGACTTTTCAGTTACAACCCGATTATTGATAAATCCACAGACTGACGCTGCCATAAACAGACCAAAACCATTGGAAACAATAAAACGTAATCCTTGCGCTTGAGCTTTAATTTCAGTTCCGGCTTTTTTATCTACATAAATATCCCCGGCTGTAAAGAAGAAGTCCCAACAGATACCTTGTAACAGAAGTGTACCAATAATATAGAAATACATCTCAACACCTCCTGCCGTGGCGGCTAAGGACAGCATTAAAGAGCGAATTACCCAACAAATGGCACCAAATAAGATGATCTTTTTAAATCCATAACGACTTAATAAGAAAGATAACATAAACATAAATATGACTTCGGTAGCAATGGCGATTTGCATCATGGACGCCGGCTCAATACCTAATACCGGTAAATAGACAGGTAGATAAGCACTATAAGCTGTTTTGGTTATCATCAGAATAAAGGTTGATAGCATAAAGATAGTAAAGTATTTATCTTTAAACAGCGATAACGCATCTAAACACAAAACATCACGTAGCGAGAATTTTTTGTTTTTGCCACTTGGCGGTGTATTAGGTAGCATAAAGCAATATAAGCCATATACCACAGAGGCACCAGCGGCAAGTAAAAACGAATTAATCGAAGTTGAAAAACCGGTAAACCCGAGAATTAATCCGGCTACCATAAAACCAATGGTACCAAAGACCCGAATAATTGGGAACCAACGAACACCGTCAATATGTCTGAAGCTTACGCTATTGGCTAAGGCAGTAGTTGGGTAAAACAGCAAGCCAACAATAAAGATCATAATTAAAAAGCCGGTCACATTACCGCTTAGAATAAAATTGGGAATAGTAAATAAAACACAAGCATTAATAATGTGTAACACGCCCATGACTTTTTGCGAGGCGATAAATCTATCGGCAACCATACCCACAAACAGTGGCGAAATAATGGTAGCAATGCCCAAAACCGAATAAGTTGAACCGACAATCTCTTTTAAATCATGAGCAGCAAGTACTGCGCCGATAACCATATTCCATGCACCTTGCACAAAATATTGTAAAAACATCATAAGTAGCAAACTGGGTATTTTTGACATATAAAACTCCAATATTAAATTGTCTTAATTAAGCCGTCGTAAGCGACTTGAATATGATAAGGTTCAAATATTTCAACTAATTGGTCGTGCATAAATCCACTACTATGTGAGTGATGCGAGGTGATAAGTTGGGTTGAAGAGTCGAAGATCGCATCATCTAACATACGTTTTTGCGCAGCAATGACCGTTTCAATACTCATATGATTATTAGTGCGATCATTTTGCTTATAGCCATAAGTACATTCAAAAACCGCTAAATCGATTTTTTTACCGCTTGCTTTTAACCATTGCCAGGTGAGCTCCGGAAAATAGCCGGAATCGTGTCCGTGCAGTACCGTTTTGCCGTCTTTTTCGATCAGGTAAATATAACAAAATTCCCATTTGGCATGATTCGCCAGCAATGGGGTAATACGATAGCCGGCCGAACTGGTTACCGTTTGATATGGCACCAGCAAATTAAACACAAACCGCTCCGGGCTATAACCGGGTAGAACGTTTAAACAGCCATTTATCGCAATATCATTGCCATAAACAGACAGCGGATGATCGATATTAAAACCATAATCGACCATACGACTAAATAGATCACCGACATTAAAATGGTCGGGGTGGGTATGGGTAAAAAGAAGATCTTTGATTTTGGTCACATCAATATTATCACGCATAACTTGATAACTAAACTCTGGGGCAAAATCGATTTGCAAGATATCATCGATAATCACTGAACTTCGGGTGCGGATATTTTTACCTTTTTGTATTCGTGCTTTTTGACAAATATCGCATTTACAAAAAGGATTGGGAATACCTTCAGAAGCAGCGGTACCCAAAAACTGTAGTTTCACATTGTTCTCCTATTATTTAGGTTGTTTAAACGGATCAAATTACAAGTTGTGTTGTAAAATTGGAACGTTTCAATTTTATGTGAAGGTAGGTTATTCCACAATAAAATTAGCTTACTTTATTGTTAATTCGTGAGCAGGATCAAAGTTTTAAATTAACGTTAAATGATCGGATCAAATAAATTGATTAAGAAACAGGTTTTCTTTAATTGATGTGTTAATAAGTTAATTTAGATACTAATTAATCGATCAGTGATCATTGCGCATGCCACCGCTGATCTAACACTGACAAATCAATAATAAATCAATATTTTTCAACGATAGAATAGGGCGATCTTTTGATAAACTTATCATTACAAATAGTATCTTAGATAAACTTTAAATCAATAATTAATTAGATAGAATCTGTCATATGGAAACTAAAAACACTTAATAGACGCTTTAGGAAATAAATTTAAACGCCAATTTTAAACCTGTTAAAAAATTGCTGGCGATAGTACCAGCTTGTATCAAGGCAAGTTGTAATTTGGCTAACCAATAGATTATATTATGCAATCAAGCGTGATGATATTTGTTATTTATCTGTTACACATCAACCTTTTATTAATTATTTAACAGTACGATTAAACAAGTTAATTTAGGGGTATAAGAAATTTAAGAAATGTATTAAGAAACAATAGCTGTCGACTGATCGATACAAAGATAAGTTTTGAATTGGGCACTAACGGTTTATATATCATAATGGATTGCTTTAATAGCTATCTACATTAATCAGCCGGAATAATAGTTTAGATAAACTTTGAATATTATGATCACAAAGTCTAATTTAGCAATATAGGAAATCAAATAAACGATTTAAGAAACAATCTGTCGAGTTAGTTATTGATAGCGATACACGGGATTAACTTAAGTTGCTAGCGGGTTATAATCGATAATGAAATTTGATGATGTGAGTATTAATTAATTGGCAGGGTAATCATATCAATGAGATTAATAATTAAGTATTTTGGCGATATTGGAAATTAAAGAAATGCTATAGTAAATCATCTATCATAATAATTATTGATAGCGGTAAACGGTGTTAACTTCAGTAATTATCAGGCTATATCTTATAATAAATGACAATATATGTTTATACATTGATTAGCAAAGTACACCTTTTAGATAAGTGTAAAATGATAGTGAAAAATAAGTTGATTTAGAAATATTGAAAATAAAAGAAACCATTTTGGAAATCATCGGTAAGAACAGTTTTTGGTTGCGATAAATGATATTAACAATTAAGTTAATTTGAAAATATAAGAAATAAAAGAAAGCATTTAAGAAACTATCGGCGTTAGTAATAACTAGCGCCGATATAGCGTAATAGCGTTGATCAGTTTAAGCTTAATTTGCCTCTTTCCAAAGGATCATCTCTTGATCATCAAGCTCAGCAGCATTAAAACCAACTATTGGTGGTAACTCTTCCCGATCAAAAGCTAAATCGCCACCATTTTCATCGATATCACCTTTTTTAATTCCTTTAAAATCGAAAAGGTGAGTATCACAAAGATGTGATAGGGTGATGTTTTGTGTTGCTCGGAACATGGTTTCAATCCGTCCGGGGAATTTCTTATCCCACTCGTTAAGCATCTCTTTAATCACTTGTCGTTGTAAATTAGGCTGAGAGCCACATAAATTACAAGGAATAATTGGAAACTGCTTAATGTCGGCATATTTGGCGATATCTTTTTCTTTGCAATATGCCAGCGGACGAATAATAATATGTTCGCCCGTGTCGTTAACCAACTTCGGTGGCATCGCTTTAAGCTTTCCGCCATAAAACATATTAAGAAACAGTGTTTCTAATATATCATCACGATGATGACCGAGTGCAATTTTGGTCGCCCCCAGTTCGGTTGCGGTGCGATATAAAATCCCTCGACGCAAACGAGAACAGAGCGAGCAGGTCGTTTTGCCTTCCGGAATTTTTTCTTTAACGATGCCGTAGGTGTTTTCCTGCACAATTTTGTACTCGATACCTAACGATTGCAGATATTCCGGCAAAACATGCTCAGGAAAGCCGGGCTGTTTTTGATCTAAATTGACGGCAATCAATTCAAAATTGACCGGTGCGCTTATTTTTAAATTAATCAGAATATCTAGCAAAGTATAACTATCTTTACCGCCGGATAAACAGACCATAATACGATCACCCTCTTCAATCATATTAAAGTCGGCAATCGCTTCGCCTGTTAGACGACGCAATCGTTTATGCAATTTATTTTGATTATATGTACTTGTCACCATACTATTAATTATTCCGCTCGTCCCATATAACGACGTTCAGCGATATGAATTTTCACTTTTTCGTTGTTATCGATATATTCAGGCACTTGAATAACTAAACCTGTTGATAAGGTCGCCGGTTTGGTGCGCGCACTGGCCGAAGCGCCTTTGATACTCGGTGAAGTTTCGATAATTTCTAAATCTACCGTTTGCGGCAACTCTAATGCGACAACTTCACCGTCTGCCATTAAAACTTGGATGCCATTCATGCCACCTTCAGGAATAAACAGTAATTCTTCTTCAATTTGTTCTTTTTTGAAAATAAAAGGAGTGTAATCTTCATTATCCATAAACACGTATTCATCACCGTCAATATAAGAAAAGCTGACCGGACGGCGAAATAGTTCGATAGTGTCGATAATATCATCACCTTTAAAGCGTTCTTCAACTTTACCGCCATTTCTGACATCGGTAAAACGCATTTTATAAAGGGTGCTTGCTCCACGAGCGCTTGGGCTTTGAACGTCAATTTCTTTGACCAGTAATAATTTACCGTTATAAGTGACCGCATCGCCTCGTTTTATCTCATTTGCTTTTGCCATAATATTTTCTTCGCAATTAATAAGGGGGTTAAAAAATTAGCTCGCTATTTTACCGCTATCTTGCTATTGTCTCCAACAAAATTTATCGATGATTGTTAAATAAAAGGTAATGCGATGACTGATTTATTTAAATGCCGTGAAAATTGTGGCGCTTGTTGTATTGCGCCGTCGATCTCATCGGCTATTCCTGGCATGCCTAACGGCAAACCGGCTGGCGTTGCCTGTATTCATTTGGATGAAGATTTTCACTGTCGCTTATTTGGGCAATCATCCCGACCTCCTGTCTGTGGCCGTTTAAAGCCTTGCTTTGAGATGTGCGGTAACTGTCGCCAGCAGGCACTCGATTATTTATCTCAATTAGAACAGCTAACTAGGGTATAAGTATTGCTTATATTTAATAAACTGGTCTTATTATTAGAATTATTTATCTCGCACTGCTGTTTTTTTGCTACACTTCACCGCACTTTATTTGTTATAGATAAATAAACACAAACTGTTAAGTTAGATTTTCTCAGTTATTGGTTGATATTCAAAAGCAAAGCCGACTATGACTGAATTTTTTTATGTAATTTAATCTCTTTAAAAAGAAGAATATTGTTATGAATTATAAATTAAAACGGGATTTAAAAGCTCGTCATTTAACCATGATAGCAATCGGTGGCTCAATTGGTACCGGATTGTTTGTTGCTTCGGGTGCGACCGTTGCAACTGCTGGGCCCGGAGGCGCACTGCTCTCCTATGCGATTATTGGCATTATGGTCTACTTTTTAATGACCAGCCTTGGCGAGTTAGCCGCTTACCTTCCGGTTTCCGGCACTTTTGCCACTTATGGCGCACGTTATGTCGATGAAGCGTTTGGTTTTGCTATCGGCTGGAACTATTGGTATAACTGGGCGATCACCGTTGCGGTTGATTTAGTGGCAGCGCAACTGGTTATCTCGTACTGGTTTGATGTCGGTGAATATAGTTGGCTGTGGAGCTTGTTATTTTTAAGCATTATTTTTTGTTTAAACTATATATCGGTAAAAGGTTTTGGTGAAGCTGAATTTTGGTTCTCATTAATCAAAGTAGTCACTGTAATTATCTTTATTATTATTGGGATTGCGATGTTTTATAGTATCTTACATCATGATGGAGTTAAAAGCGCCTTTGGCAATTGGCGGTATGGTGATGCGCCTTTTGTCGGTGGTTTTTCATCCATGATTGGTGTGGCTATGGTCGTTGGGTTTTCTTTTCAGGGAACTGAACTTATCGGCATTGCCGCTGGTGAGTCAGAAGATCCGAAAAGAAATATTCCTAAAGCAATGAGACAAGTGTTTTGGCGTATTTTACTGTTCTATATTTTCGCAATTTTTATCATCAGCGTATTGATACCTTATGACGATCCTAATTTATTGCGCAATGATGAAACCGACATCAGCGTCAGCCCGTTTACCTTAGTGTTCCAGCATGCTGGTTTATTATCGGCAGCGGCGGTGATGAATGCGGTGATTTTGACCTCGGTATTATCCGCCGGTAACTCAGGTTTATACGCCTCTACTCGTATGCTGTACGCCTTAGCTAAAGAGGGTAAAGCGCCAAAAATGTTCTCTCGATTATCTTCATCGGGCGTACCACGCTTTGCTTTAATAGCAACAACCATTATCGCTATGTTATGTTTCTTAACTTCGATGTTTAAAGACCAACAAGTTTACTTATGGTTACTCAATATGTCAGGTATGACCGGCTTTATTGCTTGGTTAGGTATTGCCATTAGCCATTACCGTTTTAGAAAAGGCTACATGGCGCAACGATTAGACTTAAACAAATTGCCTTACTTTTCGAATTTCTTCCCATTCGGACCGATTTTTGCCTTTGTACTTTGTTTAATCATTACTTTAGGTCAAAACTACGAAGCATTCTTGCAAGATACCATTGACTGGAATGGGGTGATAGCAACTTATATCGGTATTCCACTGTTTTTTGTGATCTACTTCGGTTATAAAATCGTCAAAAAAACCAAATGGATTAAATACGAAGATATGGACTTTTCACAAGTCGATTAACTCAATTATCGGATGTCGCAATTTGAATTGTTGATAATCCGATAGATCGGCTTAATGAGAATAAAATATAATGGCGCCGCTTACTATCGGTGCCATTTTTTTTAGTATAAAGCGCTAAGCAAAGTAGCCGTTAGTCAATTAAATATCAATTAAGCCACGATGATAAAATCGATTTTGCATAAGTTAATATACTTAATTACTACCGATTGCGGTTTGAATGATCAAGAATCAAATAGACAGGCTAATTTTAGATAATAGAAAAGCGCTTGCGTCGACTTCAGTCGACGCAATTGTATTAAAAAAAGAGAAATAACCGATTAGGTGGTTAATTATTTAAAAAACAATAAGTCTGATAACGATTAGCGACTACGGAAGATGATACGAGCTTTTGAAAGATCATAAGGCGTCATTTCAACCGTAACTTTGTCGCCAGTTAGAATACGAATATAGTTTTTTCTCATCTTACCGGATATATGTGCAGTAACGACATGACCATTTTCAAGTTCAACACGAAACATCGTGTTTGGAAGAGTATCAAGTATAGTACCTTGCATTTCAATGTTATCTTCTTTTGCCATTGGGGCCTCTTATTAATAAATACAACAAATTAATTATACTCATTGCACTCACGACAATACACATGTTAATCAATGTGAGTACGAAAAGCGGTAAAATTAGACATTGCAAGTAAAGCCTATTGGATTTTTGCTAATGCCAATTTAGTGATTTTGAGTATAAACACAGAAAACTGAATTTAGAATATATAAATATATAAATGCAGCGGCAAAATAATGCCGAAAAAAGTGCCAGATGTAAAGTCCTTTCTAAATTTTCTTTGCATTATAAAGCCCATGCTGATGAATATAGCGCCAAACTGGTGGTGGTAGCAAGTTTTCAACGTTTTTAGGGGCGTTAATATTTTGTCTGATTTGGGTTGCTGATATATCCTCAAGTGGCGTATGGGCAAAATAGATATAGCCCGCCGGCGAAGCATGCAGATCAGCCACATTTGTGGTTTGGTGCTTGGCAATCCATTTGGCCAAAGTCGGATCGGTAATTTTTTCACTATAATGCGGGCGTTGGCAGATAAGTAGGTGGCAATAATCAAGTAAGTTTTGCCACTGTTTCCAGCTTGGTAAACTAAGCAAGGAATCTTGACCCATAATAAAGGCAAGCCCTTTTTGGCTGCCGTTTTGTTTACGCCACTGTGCCAGCGTATCGATAGTATAAGACGGGCGAGCCGCCTCGACATTTAATTCCCTTGTATCGATTGAAAACAGCGGTAAATCAACGATCGCAAGCTCTAACATTGCCAATCGCTCCGCCGTTGTGGCATCGGGCTGGGGTTTATGTGGTGGAATATGATTCGGGAGCAGGCAAATTTGTGTTAAACCGACCTCTTTTGCCAATGCTTTTGCCGGCCGGATATGTCCATAGTGAATCGGATCGAAGGTGCCGCCCAGTAGTGCTGTTAACATTGCTTAAAACCCATAAACTGCATCGATAAACTCGACAGCGCATCCCAAATTGCTAACTGATTATCATGCTTTAAACTGATTTCAATTTCAGTCAGTTTGGCCAATACTGCATAGAGATCGTTAACCGTAAAACGATTTAAAAAAGCGGTATAGATTGTTCTTTTGTTTTGCCAGACTTTATATTCATCAAATATCTGCTTGAAGTTTTTGTGCTGTAAGCCTTTTTTTAAATTGATGACTAAAATAAGCTCTCGTTGAATAGTGCGTAACAATATCAACGGCTCAACATCGTTAACTTTAAGTTGTTGTAATATATGAATCGCTCGTTTAGTTTTTTGAGCAAGCATGGCATCAATCCAATGATAGGGGGTAAAAATAGCCGAATCATTGATATTGTTTTCTATCTGTTCATAACTGATAGTTTGGTTGGGGAACAATAACTTAAGCTGCTCAATAATTTGAGTTAAGGCTAATAAATTGCCTTCGTAATAGTAACACAAAAGTTCAATGGCTGATTTTTCAATTGTTACCTCATTTTGTTGTAAATGGTTATTTAGCCACTGTGGTAATTGAGAAAAATCAGGCGTTGAGCAGTTGACCACCACAAGTTTATCGGATAGTGCTTTATACCATGGTGCGTTTTCTTGCGCTTTGGTGATCTTACTCAAACTGATGATAAGCGCGACATCAGCGGTTAGCTCTTGGCTAAGTGTGTTAAGTTTGCTTGCAATGGCAGCATTTAAGCCACTTTCGCCAAAATCTAATAAGATCAGGGTTTTGCTGGAAAACAGATTTAATGACTGACAGCAGTCATAAATTTTGTTCCAATCGGTTTGGTTATCGATCGTAAAGAGGTTTTGCTCTTCATAGCCCGCTTGTTGCATCGCTTTGCGAAGCGTGGTTTGAGCGTAGTGTTGTAAGTAAGGATCGCTACCTAATAACAGATAGTAGGGCGATCCTAATTGGTGGCTGATTTGATCTGCATTGATTCTTATCATAACAATATTTTAATTTACAGCATCAACCGATTTTAATTTACGGATAATTTGTTTAGCTGCTTGTCGATACATCTCATCTTCAATTAAATTTTGTTCTGCTGTTTTTGCCAATGCTGCAGCAGGATTATCAAAAAATGTTCTAAAAACTCGTACATTAATCGGGTAGATATCTTGTCCGGCAATAATCACTTGTGCTTGAATGGTCAGCACAAGTTGATATTCAGCCGCTTTACCGTCTTGATAAATCGAGATAGTGCTACGATTAAGCGAGTCACTGATAATTTTTAATGAAGGTATCTGCCCGCCGTTATCTTGATTGACTAACGTGACGTTATTGTCTTTCAATAGCTCTTTAATATCTCGTGACAGTCGACCATAAGGGTCGTAACTGACATAAGTTAAAGTTTTAAAACGCTCGGGCACTTCTGTATCATATTGCAAATGAAATCCACAGCCAGTAAGTGATACTGCCAATAACATGAGTAATGCAAAATATTTTTTCATCGTATTACCACCTGTAGTTTAGTTATCTAACAATATCAACCCACCACCAAATTCAATAATTTACCCGGTACATAAATGACTTTACGAATTGTCACATCAGCTAAATATTTTTGAATATTGGCTTCTTGTTTGGCTTGTTCAAGCACAAAGTCTTGATCGGCATCTGCCGGAACAGTGAATTTACCACGTACTTTACCGTTAATTTGCACAACAATCAGTTTTTCATCTTCAACCATTGCAGATTCATCAGCTACCGGCCAAGTGGTGTCGTCGATTGATTCACTGTGTCCTAACGCTTGCCACATGATAAAACACACATGCGGAATCATTGGGTAGAGTAATCGTACAATCGCATTTAATGCTTCGTTCATTAACGCACGATCTTGTTCGGTTGCTTGTGGTGCTTTTTGCAGCCGATTCATAAATTCCATTACAGCAGCAATGGCGGTATTGAATGTTTGGCGACGCCCGATATCATCACTCACTTTAGCAATTGTTTTATGCAATTCACGGCGTAGTGTTTTTTGCTCTGCATTTAATTGCGCAACGTCAAGTTTGGCACAGTCACCTTGTTGGGCATGTTCATAAACTAAACGCCATACACGTTTAATAAAGCGGTTTGCACCTTCAACACCAGATTCTTGCCATTCAAGGGTCATATCTGCTGGCGAGGCAAACATCATAAATAGTCGAACAGTATCTGCGCCATATTTTTCAACCATTTCTTGTGGGTCGATACCGTTATTTTTTGATTTCGACATTTTGGTCATACCCGCATGCACCAGCTCATTACCTTTGCTGTCGGTTGCTTTGCAAATGCGGCCTTTTTCATCACGTTCAATGGTCACTTCGGTCGGTGATACCCAAATACGTTCGTTAGTTGGGCTGGTGTAGTAAAATGCATCAGCAAGCACCATACCTTGACAAAGTAAACGTTTAGCCGGTTCATCGGAATTGACTAAGCCAAAATCACGCATCAATTTATGGAAGAATCTGAAATAGAGTAAATGCATAATAGCATGTTCGATACCGCCAACATATTGATCGACTGGCAACCAGTAGTTTGCCGCTTTTTCATCTAACATTCCTTTATCGTAATGCGGACAAGTATATCGTGCATAATACCAACTTGATTCCATAAATGTATCAAAAGTATCGGTTTCACGCAGCGCCGGTTGCCCGTTAACGGTTGTTTTTGCCCAGTTTGGATCGGCTTTAATTGGGCTGGTGATGCCATTCATTTCGACATTTTCCGGTAAAATAACCGGTAGTTGATCTTCCGGCGTTGGAATGGTGGTGCCGTCTTCTAGTGTCACCATTGGAATTGGTGCCCCCCAATAACGTTGACGGGAAACCCCCCAATCACGCAAGCGATAATTGACTTTACGTTCACCAATACCTAATGCCGTAAGTTTGTCGGCGATAGCATTGAATGCTTGATCAAAATTAAGCCCGTCAAATTCACCCGAATTAAATAATATACCGTGCTCGGTGTAAGCTGTTTGAGAAAGATCCGGCGCGTTGCCTTGCTCATCTAAAATCACTGGTTTTATTGGTAAGTCATATTTTGACGCAAATTCATAGTCCCGCTCGTCATGACCCGGTACAGCCATAACCGCACCTGTGCCATATTCAATCAAGACAAAGTTGGCAATCCATACCGGTACTTTATTACCCGTTAATGGATGAATAGCATAAAATCCGGTGGCAATGCCTTTTTTCTCCATGGTTGCCATATCAGCTTCTGCCGTTTTGGTATTTTTGCATTCTGCAATAAATTCCGCAATTTTCGGATTATCTTTCGCTGCTAATTGTGCCAGTGGATGCTCAGCAGCAACTGATACAAAACTCACGCCCATTAACGTATCAGGACGAGTTGTGTAAACACGCAATTTATCATTGTAGTTTTCAACTGCAAAATCAAACTCGACACCTTCAGAACGGCCAATCCAGTTACGTTGCATGGTTTTTACTTGTTCTGGCCAGCTTTCAAGGGTATCTAAATCATTAAGAAGCTCTTCGGCATAGTCAGTGATTTTAATAAACCATTGTGGGATCTCTTTACGCTCAACCGGCGTATTACAGCGCCAACAACAGCCCTCAACAACCTGTTCATTAGCCAATACAGTTTGATCGTTAGGGCACCAGTTAACAGCTGAGGTTTTCTTGTAAACTAAGCCTTTTTCATACAGTTTAGTAAAGAACCACTGTTCCCATTTGTAGTATTCCGGTCGGCAAGTGGTGACTTCACGATCCCAATCGTAACCAAAACCTAATAATTGTAATTGCTTTTTCATATAAGCAATATTTTCATACGTCCATTTGGCTGGTGCGGTATTATTTTTGACTGCCGCACCTTCCGCCGGTAAACCGAAAGCGTCCCAACCAATAGGTTGTAATACATTTTTGCCATTTAGACGTTGGTAACGTGAAATAGTATCGCCAATGGTGTAATTTCGGACATGACCAAGATGCAAACGTCCCGAAGGGTAAGGTAACATTGATAAACAGTAGTATTTTTCTTTTGAAGGATCTTCAGTAACATGAAATGTTTTGTTTTCTAGCCAATGCTGTTGCACTTTGGCTTCAATCTCGTCGGGGCGATATTGTTCTTGCATGATGAATATATGTCCTATCTATTATTGCTAATAAAAAATAATTTGCTAATTGTATTGGTTATTGGCACGTTTTACAAACGATATGTGAATCAAGCACAATGATTTGAGCATCCATATTTATTATGAGTTAAGATAGATAAAGTGAATAATATACATAAAAAAGAGATAAATTATTCAATATCGATATAATTAAAAAAGTCTTTAGACTATATTTCTAAAACAAAAATAAGGAATAGTTAATGGAAAATCGTACATTTGAATTTCGTTGTTTCACTCGGCGCTCATTTATTTTTTTCACAATATCAATAGTTAGTTTTACTCTGTTAGTCACATGTTGTCTCATTTTTTTATTTATCTCTGATGCTGTCATGCCTTTGATCCCCAAACAATATTTTAAGGTGATTTTTTTTGGTGGAATCATTGTGTTGAGCTTACTTTCTGGCGTTTTGTTTGCTATAGGTATTGTGAGTTTCTTCCGTAAAAAAATGACGATTAATGCCAATTCATATTCGATTAATATTGATGACCATAAAAAATTGAATCAAATGTTTCAATGGTCAGCATTACAAAAAGTAATAAGATTGAAAGTCGAAAACACTGTTTGGGTTAATCAAACACTTATCCTTGAGTTTGACAATAAGCGTATTAAGATGCTGACAGTAAAGGGGAAAATTCCTCTATTATCCAAAAAAGATATCGATCAGTTTTTTGAATTCACACAATATCTTCATGAACAAGTTCTCAAACCAGATTTTACATTAATCTCGGTGGATCAAACTTTATCTTCTAAAACAGCTGAATTTCTAGTGAATGCTTCACATGATTTAGAAAATCGTTACCTTTATGTCAGAAAGTAGGTCATGCGCATTTATTTTTTATACATTGTGATAAAACAATGGCTATTTAAATGTTTAAATAGCCATCAACTGTTTTGATAAACTTTAATTGTCTCTTAACTGGTGAATATATTAGCCACCATTAAACACACTTAAGAAACGTGAGAAGAAAGATTTTTTCTCTTCAGCTGGTATATTTTCGATATTGGCTTGAATAAGTTGATCGACTTTTTTGGCTTCATCAACTAAACCCAGTTCGTTATAAGCATTACGCATTAATAATAATGCTGATTTAGTTGAGTCTGTATCAGGGAACATTGCCAGCATTTGGGTGACACGATTGATAACTGCAACATAAGCGCCACGTTTAGTATAAAATTGCGCTACTTTTAATTCATATCGAGCCATGCGATTTTTCAAAAAGACTAATCGTTTTTTGGCATCTGCTGCATATTGGCTAGTTGGAAAACTGGAAACTAAATAAGTAAAATCTTTAAATGCGGCGGCAGCGAATTCTGGATCACGATCTGAACGGTCAACGTTAAACCATCCCTGAATCATATTATCGTCTTGAGCCATATTGGTAATACCACGCATATAAATAACCCAATCGATGTTTGGATGCGTTGGATTCAATTTTAAAAAGCGGTCGATCGAGGCTATAGCAAGGGGTAAGTCAGCAGATTTGTAATAGGCATAAATTAAATCGAGTTGCACTTGCTGGGAGTACGGACCGAATGGATAGCTTTTATCCATTGCCTCTAAAATCGTGATACTGGATTTGATATTGCCATTTTCAAGCTCTGATTTAGCTTTACTGTGCAGTTCAATCTCTGGTACATATTCAACTTCGGGTTTGGTTGAGGTACAGCCTATTAGCGCACCACATAGAGCGATAGCTAACAAAGAGTGTAAATGTAATTTCATTCAGTTTTCAATCCAAAATATAATTAAACATTAAAGGCTAGGATTAGTATATAATACTCTAAAACAGATGAGCTTAAAATAGATAAATTACACATGCAAGAGTTAAAATTATCAACTGAAATTGAAGCAAGCCAACTGGGAATGCGTTTAGATCAAGCATTATCAGAGCTTTTTCCCGATTATTCACGCTCAAGAATTAAAGATTGGATCGTTAACAATAAAGTGATGGTTAATAACGATATTGTTAACAAACCTAAAGAAAAGGTACTGGGCGGTGAAAAAATAACGATCAATGCTGAAATTGAAGAAGAGACCTATCATCAACCGGAAAATATTCCACTTGATATCGTTTATGAAGATGATGATATTTTAGTTATCAATAAACCTCGTGACCTTGTTGTGCACCCCGGTGCCGGCAATCCAAATGGTACGGTTTTAAATGCGTTGCTTTATCACTATCCGGAGATAGCACGGGTACCACGAGCGGGTATAGTGCATCGGCTTGATAAAGATACCACCGGACTTATGGTTGTGGCTAAAACCATTGTTGCTCAAACGCATCTGGTTGAATCACTCCAATTACGGGAAATTACACGTGAGTATGAAGCGGTTGCTATGGGGATTATTACAGCCGGTGGGACAATCGAGCAGCCGATTACTCGTCATCCGACTAAACGCACTCATATGGCTGTTTTTCCAACCGGCAAGCCTGCGACTACCCATTATCGTGTTATGGAAAAGTACCGCTTACATACTCGTTTAAGACTGCGGTTAGAGACCGGTCGAACTCACCAAATCCGTGTCCATATGGCGCATATAGCGCATCCTTTAGTGGGCGATCCTCTCTATGGCGGTCGTCCAAGACCGCCAAAAGGAGCGAGTGAATCGTTTATTCAAACTTTACGTAATTTTGACAGACAAGCTTTACATGCTACTATGTTAAAACTGTTTCATCCGGTCACTGGTGAACAAATGCAATGGCATGCACCTATTCCGGATGATATGCAAAAATTAATACAAGCATTACAAGAAGATACAGAACTTCATAAAGATGAAATAGATTGGTAACAAATATGATTAAATCGATTTACCCCTACTGGTCAGCGCCAAAAAATATTCGGGCATTTACTTCAACACGAATCGGAGGCGTCAGTAAGGCGCCTTATGATAGCTTAAATTTAGGTAGTCGAACGGCTGATAATTTAACCGATGTTTGTCAAAATCGTCAGCGTATAATTGAAGCCGAGCATATCCCCAGCGAGCCATATTGGTTAAATCAAACGCATAGTAATAAAGTCCTTGATATCTCATCGATTCCCCTTCAAGCCCCGAGCGGCATGATAAATCAAAACGAAGCTCAAGCAGATGCTTCTTATACCAGTCAAGCTAAACAAGTAAGTGTTGTGTTAACCGCTGACTGTATGCCGGTACTCTTTTGTTCAATCAAAGGCGATGAGGTTGCCGCTGCTCACGCCGGTTGGCGAGGGCTTTGTAATGGTATTTTAGAAGAAACCGTGAAAAAGTTTTCTTGTCCGGTCAATGAAATCTTAGCGTGGCTTGGGCCGGCTATTAGTCAACAAAAGTTTGAAGTCGGCGAAGAAGTCAAGCAAGCCTTTGAACAAGTTGACGCTAAAGCCAGTGCGGCTTTTAAATTAATTAATGCAAATCAGCAAAAATATTTGGCCAACCTTTATTTAATTGCCAAACAACGTTTGCAAGCAATGGGCATTTTAAAAATTTTTGGTGGTGATTATTGTACCTATATCGAGCAAGACAAATTCTTTTCGTATCGTCGTGATCAGACCACCGGCCGAATGGCAACGATGATTTGGTTTGAATAACATTACGATTGGATTCAACTTCATTATTTTTTACATCGAAAGCCTAATTATGCTCTTGCATAGAGTCTTCCGATTATTGCGTTTTTATCGCTGATAAAAGCGGCAGTAGCTCATTTTCCTATCGTTTATACTTCATCTTGATAAACGGTATTTTTTGATTCAATCTATAAGGCTAAAATAACAAATCCAATTCGCCTTCTTGTTCCACTTTGGCGCTTGAAAGATTGATTTAAATCCGCTTCAAATAATAGAAAAAAACATGCCTCTTAGTCATTGTCGAACATAATTTTTAGTTGTCAGATAAAGCGTGCGACTGAATCAGCTTTAATGCAATTATTCGATGCCAGCAAATTTATGAGTCTGCAAACTTAACAGCCATTTATTATTTTCGCGACCCTCATTAATTTTGCCTAACAAAGTAATAGTGTCATGCATATTCATCACGCCATTATTTTCACAAGGGGAAAGATAATAGCGTTTTGCATCAATTTGCTTTTCAATATATTGGCAAAATGGTAGAAAATCGGGGTGATTTTCGACAACAATTCGCACTTCATCGGCGGTCGGTTGGGCGATTTTTTGATAGCGAGATTGATAGCAAAATTTAGGGCTTAGTGCGATATAGTCAATCAGCAGATCGACTTTGCCAAGACCATTACTCTCAATGGCAATAAAATAACCGGCTTGTTTGAGTGATAAGAGCAGCTCCGGCAACGCTTTAACCATAGTCGGCTCACCGCCGGTGATAATAATATTTTTGCTTTGATACTGCTTAAGCGTTGCTAATAGTTGCGTTAAGGTAAATCGGCTAAATCGGCGAAAATCGGTATCACACCATGCACAATTCAAATTACAACCGGCAAAGCGAATAAAAATTGCCGGCATACCAGTATTGTAACCTTCGCCCTGTAAAGATTCGAAGATTTCAACAATGCGAAATTCAGTCATTTTTAGCTCCGGCGGTACTCGCAGTAAGATGTCGGGGTTTCCCAAAGTTTGATCATCGAAACGGGTAGATATTGCGCTAAGCAATCGAAGATGTATTGACACATTCCTTCAGCAGTTGTACGGCAAGGAAAGGCAAAAATTTTACGATCCATCTGCTTTAATAAATCGGCAATCCGGCACTCGTTAGCGTTATTTTGGTTGTATAAATAAGCATGATCGAGCGGATCAACAATATGTTGTTTAACAATTGCTTTTAAATCAGCGTAATCCATGACCATATCAGCACTTGAGCCGCTGGTAATAAGTTCACCACTGATCTCCACTAATAAGCGATAGGTATGACCGTGCAGGTTATGACATTTTTTATTATGCCCGTCTAACATATGACAAGCATCAAATTGAAACTCTTTAGCTATTTTGAACATGATATTATCCTAGTTTTTTTACGTGGGATGGGTTACGAACCACGGTTAGATGACCTAACAAAACGAGCGGCTAATATAATAGATAAACGTTGATTTGTCATCTTTCAATTGTCATTTAATGATAGTTTAAGTAAACTGATGCGGTGATTTTCATCACGTTTTCTAATACAAGGTTAACTGTGTCTTATTTGCGTTGTTTTGTTGTATAAATTCTGTAAAAAAATATTCTCAATCAGCTCTTGAAATTTCATCTTCCACACTCATTTAGTGATCATGCAAATGGATTGAATGCTTCGCCATTTGATCCAAATCTATTGCACAGGAGATAAATAATATGAGGTTAGACAAACTCACAAATAAATTTCAACAAGCTTTAGCTGATGCGCAGTCTTTAGCATTAGGTAAAGATAATCAATATATCGAGCCTGTTCATGTACTTTCCGCCATGCTCAATCAAGAAGGCAGTAGTGTTAAACCATTATTAGCTTCGGCTGGCGCTAATATCGCTCTATTACAACAAGAATTAACTCAAGCGATTGATCGTTTGCCGCAAGTACAAGGTGCCGGCGGTGATGTGATACCTTCACAAGATTTTATTCGAGTACTAAATCTTTGTGACAAATTATCGCAAAAAAATGGCGATAGTTATATCTCATCTGAACTATTTATATTAGCCGCTTTAGAAGATAAAGGCAGTTTAAGTGACATACTTAAACGTAGTGGCGTGACGAAAGATAAATTTAATCAGGCGGTAAATCAAGTAAGAGGTAATGATAACGTGAACGATCCTAATGCAGAAGATCAACGTGGTGCGTTGAAAAAATACACTATCGATTTAACCGAACGTGCTGAACAAGGCAAACTCGATCCGGTTATTGGTCGTGATGAAGAGATTCGCCGTACTATACAAGTATTGCAACGTCGTACCAAAAATAACCCGGTACTTATTGGTGAGCCGGGGGTCGGTAAAACCGCTATCGTTGAAGGTTTAGCACAGCGTATTGTTAATCGTGAAGTACCGGAAGGGTTACGTAACAAACGTGTTTTATCATTAGATATGGGGGCTTTGATTGCCGGTGCTAAATATCGTGGTGAATTTGAAGAGCGTCTTAAAGCAGTACTTAAAGATATCGCCAAAGAAGAAGGCCGTATCATTCTATTTATTGATGAGATTCATACCATGGTTGGGGCAGGGAAAAGTGATGGTGCGATGGATGCCGGTAATATGTTAAAACCCGCATTGGCTCGGGGTGAATTGCACTGCGTGGGCGCAACCACTCTTGATGAATATCGTCAATATATTGAGAAAGATCCTGCGTTAGAACGCCGTTTCCAAAAAGTCTATGTGGCTGAACCAAGTGTTGAAGATACGATTGCCATTTTACGTGGTTTGAAAGAGCGTTATGAAATTCACCACCACGTACAAATTACCGATCCGGCTATTGTGGCGGCGGCAACGTTATCGCATCGTTATATTTCAGACCGTATGTTACCGGATAAAGCAATCGATTTAATCGATGAAGCGGCTTCGAGCATTCGTATGCAAATGGATTCTAAACCGGAATCATTAGATCGCCTTGAAAGACGCATTATTCAGCTAAAACTTGAGCAACAAGCACTTAAGAAAGAGTCTGATGATGCAAGTAAAAAACGACTTGAGATGCTAAATGATGAACTCGCTGAGAAAGAAAAACAATATGCGTCACTTGAAGAAGAATGGAAGTCAGAGAAGGCAGCAGTTTCGGGCACTCAAACTATCAAAACAGAGTTGGAGAAAGCTCGCACTGAAATAGAGCAAGCACGCCGTGCCGGTGATTTAAACAAAATGTCAGAATTACAATATGGCAAAATCCCGGAATTGGAAAAGAAACTTGCCTCAGCAACACAGTTAGAAGGCAAAACCATGAAGTTATTGCGTAACAAAGTGACCGATAACGAAATTGCCGAAGTATTATCGAAAGCAACCGGTATTCCTGTTTCCAGAATGCTCGAAAGCGAAAAAGATAAATTACTACACATGGAAGATGCGTTACATAAACGTGTTATTGGTCAAGATGAAGCGGTGGTTGCGGTGGCTAATGCGATTCGTCGTAGTCGTGCCGGGCTTTCTGATCCAAATAAACCGATCGGATCGTTCTTATTCTTAGGTCCAACTGGTGTAGGTAAAACTGAGCTTTGTAAAGCACTGGCAAACTTTATGTTTGATAGTGAAGATGCCATGGTGCGGATTGATATGTCAGAATTTATGGAAAAACACTCAGTCGCTCGATTAATTGGTGCGCCTCCGGGATACGTTGGTTACGAAGAAGGCGGCTATTTAACCGAAGCGGTAAGACGTCGACCATATTCAGTCATTTTACTTGATGAGGTTGAAAAAGCGCATCCGGATGTCTTTAATATTTTATTACAAGTATTAGATGACGGTCGCTTAACCGACGGGCAAGGTCGTACGGTTGATTTCCGCAATACGGTAATTATTATGACCTCTAATTTAGGCTCAGATCTTATTCAAGGTCAAGTCGAGTTAAGTTACGACGAAATGAAAGCGTTAGTGATGACTGTTGTCACTAAACACTTTAGACCGGAATTTATCAATCGTATTGACGAAACAGTGGTCTTCCACCCACTAGGTCAAGAAAACATTAAAGCGATTGCTAAAATTCAATTGGCACATGTTGAAAAACGCTTAGAAGAACGTGGCTATGAATTAGAAATCTCAGATGCCGCATTAGAACAGCTTGCGAAAGTTGGCTTCGATCCAATTTATGGTGCAAGACCGTTAAAACGTGCAATTCAACAAGAGATTGAAAATCCGTTAGCTCAACAAATTTTAGCAGGGAAATTAGTACCGGGTAAAACCATTCATTTGGACTTAGTCGGTGATAATATTGAAGCTAAACAGTAATTTGTGTGGTTGAATAATGAAAATAAAAACCGGAAAACATGATGTTTTCCGGTTTTTTTATTGGTAATGATTACTGAACAAATAATCTTAAGTAGCCTAATTATAAAGGACTGACTTTAGAGAATTTAAAGATAAATTCAGGCTCTTTGACTTTTCCGTCTAAAGTCAAACTTGATTCATAAATACAAGTATCGCTATCATCAAAGAATTGACCGGAAAATTTCACTTTTTGACCTTTTTTTAGGTTAGCAACAGCATCAAACAGTGGTGTAGAAGGTTGAATTAATGTGTTATGGAAACTATCCGAAATTGCGTTATTCCAAGTTTCGACATAAACATTTTTAGCTATCTCAATCTTTAAAATGCCCAGACCGTCTGAATTGGAATCAATTTTGCTTACCGTTCCAATCCAATCTTCGACCGTTAATGGTCCCATATTGGCACAAATCGTTTTGTTTCTTTCTCTTAGCGCATTACCTTTTTGCATATCATTATCAGCTTTTTTGGCTTTATCAATAGCGAGTAATGATGCATCGATTAAAACAGTTTGATTAGCGGGATACTGAATTTCCGGCTCAGACTCCTTTTTGCTCTCACTGCTATTACCGGCAAAAATGGCTAAGACTAAGAAGCCTACGCCGGCAATAATAATTTTTTTGCTTAAAGACATCTTCTTTTTGGTTGCGTCAGTCATAAAACATTCCTTTTTATTTCCATTGACTATAAAAAAAGCGATCACAGTTTAGATGAATCTCATTTTTTCTACAACACTGTTTTATTAATCGTGGCTAAGCATTTTGTTCGTTTTACCATGCTCGATGTTGATATATTGTTGATATTAGCAGTTAAACTTAGCTGTTTTATTGACTTGTCATCTGACCGAAATGTGATATCAATGCTTAAGATATCATCAGTATCAACACCATTAAAAAATAGCGTTGAGATTGCTCTATTAATAAGGATTACAATAATTCATCAAAAATAGAACAAGCATTAATCTTGCTAAATATTGCATAAAGTTGCATAATCAATCACGGTAATGATCTATCTCGTAAAATAAGTGAAAGGAAAAATGTATGATTAAGTTAATTATCAGTGATTTAGATGGTACTTTTTTAAACGACAGGGGCGATTATGATCGCCAGTTATTTGCTAAAGTGTATGAGCAAATGGCAAAACAGGGTGTCCATTTTGTCGCTTGTACCGGTAAGCAGTGTGAACGGGTAGAAGAGCTGTTTGGTGATTATCGTGATAAAATTTGGATTGTTGGTGATAGTGCGACGGCAATTAAATTTAATGGTGAGTTTATCTACCGCTCATTTTTAGCCAATCAGTTAGGTCAACAAATTATTGCCACTCTCGAACAAGTTAATAAAAATCATGTTATTATTGCCTGTACTGCAAATGGTGCGGCCATTAAAGCCAATTTGCCGGATCGGTTAAAACAAAAAGTACGACAATCTTATGCGGCAATGATTGAAGTTGATGATTTTAAAACTATTACTGATGATTTTATTAAAATTACCGTTTACGATGAAAACCAACAATGCCCGCAAACTCGCACCCATTTAACCCCTTATGAAAACCAAGCCTATATTGTGGTATCTGAAGCCGCATGGATAGATATTACAGAACATAACGTGCATAAAGGTAATACTATTAAAAAATTACAACAACTATTAAATGTTGATTATGGACAAACCATGGCATTTGGTGACGGTTATAACGACATTGAATTGCTCCAGCAGGCTCAATATAGTTTTGCTATGCGTAATGCTTTTGATGAAACCAAAGCGGTTGCTAGATTTATTACCGGTTATAATGATGAAAGTGCAGTATTAAAAACCATTCAACTTATGTTGGATTTGCAGGCTCAGCCAAAAGCCGAATCTTAGGTTAAAAAGCGCATGAACTTAAACCAGCTCAATTTGTAAATTGACTTGTTCAAAGCCTTCAATTTTTGATTCACGACTGGCAATAACAATATCAATATCTTCACAAGTTGCCACTTTATAGCGTGCAACTTGCAACATTTTATCGGCAATTACCGCAGCGATTACCTCGTTACTTTGCGCAATCAGCTCTTTTTTAAAGCAAGCATCTTCATAATAAACCGCACTTAACCCGGCTTGCGGATCGAGTCCGCAAACGCCAATAAAAGTTTGATCAAAAATCATATTACGAATTTGATTGACGGTATCGGCGCCCATGGTGCTGCCGGTTTGTGGATTGACTTTGCCACCAACTAAAATCAGTTCACCTTTGTTACGGCTACTTAAGACGGTGGCGATTTGCGGGGAATTGGTGATAATGGTTAAATCCATATCTTGAGGGATATAACTTGCCATAGCAAGATAAGTCGAGCCGGCATCGATAAAAATACAGGAATGATTTTTAATCAACATAGCGCATCGCTTAGCGACTTTGGATTTTTCATCGACACTTTGCGTCATTCTAGTTTCGAAGCTTGCTGACTGTTTTAACTGACTGACCGCACCACCATACACACGCTTACAGATTCCGTTGCGAGCAAGTTTTTGCAAATCTCGACGGATAGTGTGCTCTGACACGCCAAGTTGCGAGATTAAATCAGCACTCACCACCCGGCCTTTTTCAGCTAAGAGCTGCTGAATGTAAGCTTGTCGTTGTTCCGGAAAGGCATTAAAGTCAATCATTTAAAGTCCTTTTGTGAATATTTGTATCGGTGAAAGATTATGATTGATAATCATACCGATATCGTAGGGAAATATCAAAGGTGATTAAGGGAAGGGGGGAGGTGTTTTTTTTAATAGGTTAAAAGTGTGTTTTTATACTGAAACGTAGGTGTTTTCTGAAAGTTTTTGACAATGGTTTGTGTTTTTACTTAAACATCTATATTTTCTGAAAGTTCTTGACAAGGTTTATATTTTAATTGAAAGTTGCGGGTTTTTGGTTTGTAGGTTTCGGACGCTGTTAATTGGTTGATATTTTCATTACGGTGTCAGCGTCCGAATTAGGGGGATTTTGTGCGAAATCCCCCTAATAACCCCCTCGCAGCACCACCCAAAGCGGTCTTCGACTACCCTCCGCCTTCGTTCGGTCTTAACGCACCGGCGCTGATTTGTTCCCGACAAAGCAGCGCCTCGCCAAACATCCCTGTTTGGCGTGCTAACCTCTCTCAGTTGTCGGCGCTTTGTGAAGGTGCGGTCTGGTGCACTTGTTTGCTTTTGTGAAAGGTAATAGTAAGCCGTTTAAAAATAGTAGTGGAGTTTAAAATACAAACTTTATAAACCCTTTTTTTTAGTTAAAAATAAAACCATTAAAAATCAATAAATTGCAGAAGCGTTAGAAAAAAGGGTTTTAAAACCTAAAATTGCCCTTTATGTTTTTATAAACGATGTTTATAGTATGTGGGATTCTACTTCACGGCTGCATAAGCTGTTTAGAAAACAGCGCGATCAGCGCCGCGCCGGTGTGATATCTTCACGGCTGCATAAGCTGTTTAGAAAACCTACATTAAGGCAACATCATGGCAAATAAACTTCACGGCTGCATAAGCTGTTTAGAAATCGGCTTGCAAATTTTTGCAAGTTAGATATTTCTTCACGGCTGCATAAGCTGTTTAGAAATACTTCGTCAATTTGGTGTGGTAGTGAAACAGCTTCACGGCTGCATAAGCTGTTTAGAAAAGTTCCCAAATCGGGTACATATATCCGTGATACTTCACGGCTGCATAAGCTGTTTAGAAAATCACCAACTTTCAGTTTTTTCCATTCTTCAGCTTCACGGCTGCATAAGCTGTTTAGAAAAATTGACTCTTTAATGTTCATGAATTGCGCATCTTCACGGCTGCATAAGCTGTTTAGAAATTAACGATTCGTTCGGGTTATTAATGAAATCTCTTCACGGCTGCATAAGCTGTTTAGAAAATCAGGACAACAACACTGGTATAATAACCAGCGTTTACAGCTGCATAAGCCGTTAATAAATCAGAACCCTTACCAAAAGCTTTGTCTAGCATATTTACGGCTGCATAAGGAGTTTATGATATTTTTGAAATATCTAAAACTTTTGTTTTTATACTGAAACGTGGGTGTTTTCTGAAAGTTCTTGTCAACGCTTTGTGTTTTTGCTTAAACACCTATATTTTCTGAAAGTTTTCTACAAGGTTTTTATTTTTCTAAAAGTTGCGAGTTTTTAGTCCGTAGGTTTCGGACGCTGTTAATTGGTTGATATTTTCATTTTGCTGTCAGCGTCCGAATTAGGGGGATTTTGTGCGAAATCCCCCTAATAACTCCCTCGCAGCACCACCCAAAGCGGTCTTCGACTGCCCTCCGCCTTCGTTCGGTCTTAACGCACCGACGCTGATTTGTTCCGGACAAAGCAGCGCCTCGCCAAACATCCTTGTTTGGCGTGCTAACCTCTCTCAGTTGTCGGCGCTTTGTGAAGGTGCGGTCTGGTGCACTTGTTTGCTTTTGTGAAAGCTAATAGTAAGCCGTTTAAAAATAGTAGTGGAGTTTAAAATACAAACTTTTTAAACCCTTTTTTTTAGCTAAAAATAAAAATATTAAAAATCAATATATTGCAAAAGTGTTAGAAAAAAGGGTTTTTAAACCTAAAATTGCCCTTTATGTTTTTATAAACGATGTTTATAGTATGTGAGATTCTAGTTTACAGCTGCATAAGCTGTTTAGAAAAAAAACCGCCATTGCTAAATCTGATTTGTAAAGTTTACAGCTGCATAAGCTGTTTAGAAATTTATTCTGCTTTAACTATATATAAAAACGCTGTTTACAGCTGCATAAGCTGTTTAGAAAAACCGCCAGTATCGAATGCGATAGCTGTAATTGTTTACAGCTGCATAAGCTGTTTAGAAATTCAGCTTTAACAACAGTCTTTTTATAACCCAGTTTACAGCTGCATAAGCTGTTTAGAAAGTAGGATGAAAGGGGGCGTTTTTAAAAATGGCTTTGCAGCTGCATAAGCTGTTTAGAAAAGCATAGTTTTTACACCAACTTTGCTGTAAATCTTCACGGCTGCATAAGCTGTTTAGAAACAAACACAAAAAAACAGCATCGCGACTTTGTCCTTCACGGCTGCATAAGCCGTTTAGAAACAACAATTTCCTGTTTTTTTACCAGACAAAAACTTTACAACTGCATAAGGATTATGGATATTTTTGTAATATCTAAAACTTTTGTTTTTATACTAAAACATAAGTATTTTCTGAAACTTCTTGTCAATGTTTTTTAGGCTTTGCTTTTATATCACATTGCTTTGTATTAGTAATTTTCGTTGCTAGGTAGGGTTGATAATTTTTTTTTATTATTAAATTGTTAAATATCACGTTATATTATTTAGCCAAAATTTAGTCACGAGAATTTATTATGAAAACATTAGTAAAAGCATTGTTTATAATGGGTGGTTTTATTTTTCCTTTGGTTAGTCATGCGGCTTTGCCTGAGACGATTAAAATTGGGGCTGATACGTCTTATGCGCCTTTTGATTTTATCAATGCCGAGGGGGAGATCACCGGTTTTAATATTGAGATTACGCAAGCTTTATGTGAGAAGGCTCAAGTTAAGTGTATTTTTCAGTCGACTGATTTTGATGCGTTGATTCCGTCTCTTTTAGCCAGGAAGATTGATATGATTTCTTCTTCATTAATGATGACAGAGAAGCGCAAAAAGCAGATTGCTTTTTCTGATGAAATTTTTCGCACTCAATCACGTTTAATTACGAAGGAAGGATCGGATTTATTGCCGACGGTTGAATCTTTAGCCGGTAAACGTGTCGGGGTTGAGCAAGGTACTGCGCAGGAGCATTTTGCCAATGATAAATGGCGATCGCATGGTGTGACTATTGTGCCATATCAAAATCAATTACAAGTATTTTCTGATCTGGCAGCAGGGCGGTTGGATGCAGCTTTGCAAGATGAAGTGACCGGTAGTTATGCATTTTTAAAACAGCCGCAAGGTAAGGGTTTTGCCTTTGCTGGCGAGGTTTTAAGTGATAAGGACTATTTTGATGTGGGTGTTGGTTTAGGTTTTCGTAAGAATGATGACCAATTGCGTGAAGCATTTAATCAAGCTTTAAAGGCGATTATTGCTGATGGCACCTATAAAAAAATTAACGATAAATATTTTGATTTTAACGTCAATAGCCAACTTAAATAGTCGATGCAAGGTTATAGTTCATTAATTTTTCATGGGGCTTGGTTGACCATTAGTTTAGCTTTAGCCTCATTAGTTTTGGCAATGATGATAGGGATTATCTGTGCGCTGGGTAAGTTATCAAAACGCAGAGTGATTAGGTTAATTTGTCAGGCTTATACGTCGTTAATTCGTGGCGTGCCGGATCTAGTGTTAATGATGCTGATCTTTTTTAGCTTGCAGTTTGCGTTAAATAATCTGACCGATTTTTTACAGATCGATATCATTGAAATCGATCCCTTTATTGCCGGCATCATCACTTTAGGTTTTATTTACGGGGCTTATTTTACTGAAACATTTCGTGGCGCTTATCTGTCGGTTTCAAAAAATACCTTAGATGCCGCAACGGCGTTGGGATTAACTCAAAGACAAGTGTTTGTTAATGTCATGTTTCCATTGATGATGCGCTTTGCCTTGCCGGGGATAGCTAATAATTGGTTAGTGGTATTAAAAGCGACTGCTTTAGTTTCGTTACTCGGGCTATTTGATTTAGTTAAAGCAACCAAAACTGCTGGTGAAGCCACCTATCAACCTCTCTATTTTGCCCTCATTGCTGGCGGCTTCTATCTGTTTTTTACCTCAATCTCAAATATCGTATTATGGTGGCTGGAAAAGCACTATTCTATCGGTATGAATAAAGCTAAATTATAAAGAGTTTTATTATGATAGATATTTTGCAAGACTATTGGAAAGCCTTATTATGGACTGACGGTTATCATATTACCGGGCTTGCGATGACACTTTGGATCTTGATTGTATCAGTAAGCTTAGGTGGCATGTTAGCGCTAATTTTAGCGGTCGGGCGTAATTCGCAATATCGTGTGATTAAGTTGCCAATTTGGTTATTTACCTATATTTTTCGGGGAACGCCACTGTATGTGCAACTGTTGATTATCTATACCGGTCTTTATACCCTAAGTATCGTTAAGGATAATGCTTGGCTGGGTGATTTTTTTCAAAGTGGTTTAAATTGTACTATTTTAGCTTTTACCCTTAATACCTGCGCTTATACGACAGAAGTTTTTGCAGGTGCTATCCGAAATGTGCCACAAGGTGAAATTCAAGCTGCTATTGCACTGGGCTTTAATCGGTTTGATCTTTACCGTTATATTATTTTGCCTAGAGCATTTGGCATTGCGTTGCCGGCTTACAGTAATGAAGTGATCTTTATGTTACATTCTACTGCACTTGCTTTTACGGTAACCGTGCAGGATGTGATGAAGATAGCAAGGGATATTTATGCCGAAACTTATCAACCTTTCCATGCTTTTTCCATTGCTGCGGTCGTCTATTTAAGTGTCAGCTTTACACTAATTTTTGCTTTCAAAAAGTTAGAGCGGCATTGTTTAGCTTATATGCGCAAAGATGAAACTGAATATAAGGAAAAATCTACATCTAAATAATAATAAACAATCAGACAGCGTATAAATCATTGCCTGATTGTTATAACGAGTGGGTGGGACAAGTCACTTAATTATTCAGCTAAACCGTCATCATGATCAAAATCAGTTCCGCCGTCGACACCATGCTCGTGGGCTCCCGGTAAAGCACGGGTACGATCGATTGGAACATAGCTACCACTCGGCGTTTCGACTTGACACTCACCTAAATAGATCGAATATTTTGTATTGGTGTGCATACTTATACCACGAAAATAGCAGTGTGTTGCATTATATAAGTCATGTCGACAAAGTACGATTATAACCAGCCAAACGATACCAATTGATAGTGCGACCCACTTTAGATTATGCCAAATAAAAGACCAAAACCCTCGACCACGAAAACGACAAAATCCAAAAATTGCCAGCAAAACTGCTACAAATCCTAGAAATTCATATAACCAAAATATCCACATATTGTTATCTCCAAAGCAATAGTTAGTTGGTATTTTATCCTAACTTTGCCTTTACATCCATGTACCGTTGCGAATAATCCCAACTGCTAAGCCTTCAATGGCAAAATTTTGTTGTTCAAGATCGACTTCAATTGGAGCAAACTCTTCGTTTTCAGCTAATAACTGAACATGCTTGCCTTTTCGTGATAGTCGTTTAACGGTAACTTCATCATCAATACGTGCCACAACGACTTGACCATTTTTAACCTCTTGAGTTTTGTGCACTGCAAGTAAATCACCGTCTAATATACCAATGTCTTTCATCGACATGCCTTGAACACGTAATAAAAAGTCGGCGTTAGGTTTGAAAAGTGAAGGGTCAACTTGATAATGGCTTTCGATATGTTCTTGAGCAAGAATAGGGGAACCGGCAGCGACTCTACCAATTAACGGTAAGCCTTCAAACTCATTTTGCTCGGCAGCATTTTCCAGCAATAGGCGAATGCCACGTGACGATCCGGCAATCATCTCAATCGCGCCTTTTTTGGCTAAAGCTTTAAGGTGTTCTTCTGCTGCATTGGCTGAGCGGAAACCCAGCATTTGGGCGATTTCGGCACGTGTAGGTGGCATACCGGTTGTTTGGATGTTTTCTTTGATCAAGTCGTAAATCTGTTGTTGGCGTGCGGTTAATGGTCTCATTATCATTTCCTGTGTTTATATACAGATATATGTGATTATATACAGCTAGGAATATAAAACCAACTGTTTTATCTGATTTTTTTACAAAAAGGCCATAAAATTTATCCGATAGTTTGAGCGATAACCGCATCATCGTTAATGTTTTTGTAAAAATAGACACAAGATTAAAGCGATAGCGGCTGCGTTTTTGGGTCTCAATAGGTTTTATTTATTTAATTGATTTATCATAACTTTCATTAACTATTGCACATCTTTTTAAAATTTAAATATTTCTTAATTTAAAGGTTATTTGCTATGTATTATGAAAGAAACTTGTATGATATACTAAAGCCAAAATAGTTATTAATTGGAATGTGTTTTATGCCTTATGTTGTTGCACTTAGTGGTGGTGTTGCTAGTGGTAAAAGTACCATTGCTAACTTATTTGCTCAATTAGGCGTACCAATTATTGATGCTGATATCATTGCGCGTCAAGTGGTCGAGGTTGGAACAGATGCTTTGGCTCAAATCGTAAAACATTTTAGCACTGAAATTTTGTTACCAAATGGCGAACTTGATCGCAGTCAGTTAAGGGAAATTATTTTTAATAATGATCATGAAAGGCTTTGGCTCAACAATTTGTTACATCCAATAATTCATCAAATAACTCAAAAGCAAATTGCAAAGCAGACCGCCCCTTATGTTATTTGGGTTGTGCCATTATTAATTGAAAATAATTTACATCAATTAGCTGATAGGGTACTAATGGTTGATGTACCTGAAACGTTACAAATGGAACGTTTAATTTATCGAGATAAAATAAGCGAGTCATTAGCAAAACGAATGATACGTACGCAAGTACCTTTAGCCGAGCGCTTATCGTATGCTGATGATATTATTGTCAATAATGGTAACTTAGCCTCGTTAAGTGAGCAAGTTAATAAGTTGCATCAACAATATTTGAACAACTTTTTTAAAATAAAGAATAACAAGTATGAATAGTATCATTTTTGAACATCCATTAAATGAAAAAATGCGCACGTGGCTTCGTGTCGAATTTCTATTGAATCAATTAAAGACGCATAGCCAATTAGATGAAACAAATGCGTTAATGTTTTTCCATGCATTATCCGAACTGTTAGAAATTATTGAACGTAATGATGTGAAAGGCGATTTAATTAAAGAGATTGAAGCGCAAAAGCAAAAGCTTTCGTCATGGCTGGATATTGAGGGTGTCGATCAAGAATTATTAAATCATCTGATCAGTAAATTTCATGATTACCTCACTCAATTTAATGCGATTATGCGTTTAGGACAACCGTTAAAAGATGATCGTTTTCTTACCGCCCTTCGTCAACGGTTAACCATACCGGGCGGCTGTTGTAGTTTTGATCTTCCTTCTTTCCATTTATGGCTTAAACAGCCACAACAAAAACGCGATGAACAAGTTCAAAATTGGTTACAACATTTAATCCTACTTGATCAAGCCCTGGCTTCTTGTATGCAATTGATTCGGCAGTTGGGCGAATTTCAATTTTTTACCTGCACCAATAACTTCTTTCAAGAAACTAACGGCGAAGTTAATTTGATTCGGATTCGGGTTGATTTAGATAAAAATGTCTTCCCGCAAGTATCCGGGCATATGTCACGTTATAGCATCCGTTTTTTACCTCTTGACGCATATGATAATATGAACACTGATAGTATTGAATTTGAATTAGCTTGTTGCTAATACCGTTTAATTAAAAAAGAGTTTAAATGAATAAAAATCCTGTCACATTTGTTAAATGCCCAACTTGCCAAATACAAGTTGAATGGTCAACACAAAGTCCGTTTCGTCCATTTTGTAGCAAGCGATGTCAGCTTATCGATCTTGGTGATTGGGCAAGCGAAGAGCATCGTATTGCCGATAAAGCACAAATTGAAGAAGATCTTTGGAGTGAAGACAATATTGATGATTTGAGGGATAAGTATTAATGAAAGTACTGGGTATTGAAACCTCGTGTGATGAAACTGGCGTGGCGATTTATGATGATAAACATGGATTAATCGCCAATCAACTTTATTCGCAAATTGAGTTACATGCTGATTATGGCGGCGTGGTGCCTGAACTCGCGTCACGTGATCATATCCGTAAAACGGTACCTTTAATTCAAGCTGCACTTAACGAGGCGAATTTGTTAGCCAGCGATATTGATGCTGTGGCTTATACTGCCGGACCGGGGCTAATTGGTGCATTAATGGTCGGTGCATCAATTGGGCGTTCGTTAGCTTATGCATGGAATGTGCCGGCTATTGCTGTGCATCATATGGAAGGGCACTTGCTTGCTCCTATGTTGGAAGATAATCCCCCACAATTTCCTTTTGTCGCTTTGCTGGTTTCAGGCGGACATACTCAGTTAATTAAAGTAACTGGCATTGGGCAGTATGAATTAATGGGTGAATCGATCGATGATGCCGCAGGTGAAGCGTTTGATAAAACGGCAAAACTCCTTGGACTTGATTACCCCGGTGGGGCTAAACTATCGGAATTGGCTAAGCAAGGCGATCGGTTACGATTCCAATTTCCAAGACCGATGACTGATCGCCCAGGGCTTGATTTTAGTTTTTCAGGTTTAAAAACAGCCGCAGCCAATACAATCAATCAATATCGTGATGAAAGTGGTGAGATTGATAATCAGACTAAAGCTGACATTGCCAGCGCTTTTGAAGATGCATTAGTCGATACTTTAGTGATTAAATCTCGTCGTGCTCTTGAACAGACTAATTTCAAAAGATTGGTTGTTGCCGGTGGCGTAAGTGCTAATAAAACATTAAGGGATAAACTAGCAAAGCTTATGCAACAACGTAAAGGCGAAGTTTTTTATCCTCGCATCGCATTTTGTACGGATAATGGTGCGATGATTGCCTATGCTGGCATGATTCATTTGGCTCATTCACAACGCGATGATTTAGCGATAAATGTTAAACCCAGATGGCCTTTAAATGAGCTTAATGGTGGCTAAATAAGAGAATTATTTGTTATATTATTTGTCAGCAAAGTGAGGATAAACCTCACTTGCTTATACAATTAAGCATTAAAATAGTGCTAGTAGCTTATTGATTGTTAGATTCGGATTTCTCTGTATCTTGAACTTTGTCAGCAATGATATCAATATCTTTAGGGTCAATCTTGAACAAAATAATAATTGTTTCGCAGATAACTCGTGAAGACATAATTCCTACAACTATAATGAATAACCCCATTATAATGTCATATAAAGCACCAGAAAAATTATAAGAAAAAGATTTAAATCCTCCCAGAATTGTCGCTATTCCCATAAATGCAAAGAAGATTAATAAAATCCAATAATAAAGTGTTAAGAACATGGGTGTGAGAGGTTTTTTTAGCTTTAGAAGATCGGTGACTTTAACATTATTCAAGTTTGCTATGTTTTTCATTGTGTTTCCTTTTATTTCCTCAGTTATGTTTCGGTTTTTTACTACATTGACTATAATACAACTAAAACGATTTAAAAAAACAATCGGTACAACGGTTACAATTTTAACATAAAATTTCTTGAGATTAAATATGAAAACTTTTATCCCTGGCAAAGATGCCGCGCTTGAAGATTCAATTAGTTACTTTCATCAACAATTGGCTAAATATGGTTTAGATGTTAAAGAAGCATCTTGGCTTAATCCGGTTCCTAATGTTTGGTCAGTACATATTCAAAACATCAACTGCCCACTCTGCTTTGCAAATGGTAAAGGAGCAAGTAAAAAAGCGGCACTAGCTTCAGCGTTAGGGGAATATTTTGAGCGTTTATCGACCAATTATTTCTTTTCGGATTTTTATTTAGGTAAACAGGCTGCCAATGCTGAATTTGTTCATTACCCGTCAGAAAAATGGTTTTCAATTCCTCAAGATAATCGTTTACCAAAAGGCTTACTTTCTGAAAAACTGCTGAAATTTTATGATCCGGATAACGAATTGACCGCCAGCGATTTAATTGATTTGCAATCAAGTAACCACGCTCGTGGGATTTGTGCGTTACCTTTTGTGCAACAATCGGATCAACAAATTATTTATGTTCCGGTTAATTTAATTGCTAATTTATACGCTTCTAATGGCATGTCGGCCGGTAATACACGTAATGAAGCTCGGGTGCAAGCGTTGTCGGAAATTTTTGAACGTTACGTAAAAAATAAGATTATTGCCCAGGCAATAAGTTTACCGACGATTCCTGCTGATGTGATTAATCGATATCCTTCAGTCTTATCCGCCATTCAAGCGCTGGAAAGTGAAGGCTTTCCTATTTATTGTTTTGATGCATCGTTAGGCGGACAATTTCCGGTTATTTGTGTGGTGTTGTTTAATCCGCAAAACGGCACTTGTTATGCCTCTTTTGGTGCGCATCCTAACTTTGGCGTAGCATTAGAAAGAACAGTGACTGAATTATTACAAGGGCGTAGTTTAAAAGATCTCGATGTGTTTTCGCCGCCAAGTTTTGATAATGATGAAATAGCTGATTTAAGCAATTTAGAAACGCATTTTATTGATTCAAGTGGTTTGATCTCGTGGGATCTTTTCAATGAGCAAGCCGATTTTGACTTTGTCGATTGGGATTTTTCCGGAACAACCGAACAAGAGTTTGAAAATTTAATGGCGATTTTCACCGCTCATCATGTCGAAGTTTTGATTATGGACTATGAGCATTTAGGTGTATATGCTTGCCGAATATTGGCGGTAGGTATGTCAGAGATCTACCCACCAGAAGATCTGCTGATTGCCAATAATAATATGGCCATTGAACTTCGTAAGTTAATTTTATCTTTACCAAATGGCAAACACACCAGCAAACACTACCTTTCCCTTATTGAGCAGCTAGATGATGCCGGTTTGGATGATTTTGCCCGTATAAGAGAATTATTAGGTATAGCAACAGGTAAAGATAATGCATGGTTAACCTTAAGAGTAGGTGAGTTAAAAGCCATGCTCGCCTTAGCCGCTCAAGACCTTGAGCAAGCCAAATTGTGGATCGATTGGACGGTTGAAATGAATGAGTCAATCTTTACCGCTCAGCGTAACCATGCTTATCGCTGTTTGCAAACGTTAGTAAACTTTATACTTGAACGAGATATCGAGCAGTTTAATCAATATCAAAATGCCTTTAATAAGATGTATGGCAAAGCTTGTGTTGATGAAATGTGGCAATATGCAACCGGTAAAAAACGATTCTTCGGTTTAGCGGATTTAACAACCAATAATCCGGTCGAAAATGACAATCTTGAACAGTTCGCTATGCATCAATCCTTGCTGGCGGTTTATCATAAATTACATCAAACCATGTTATAATCCCGCTTTATTGCGGCGTCAGCCACCGTTTTTTATGACGCCGCAATAAGTTTAACCTTGTCGGGCAAATTCAGCGGCTTGCAAGACTAACTGTTCGTTAGGCGTGATGTCGGTATATAAGATAAATTGCTCAAGCGCTTGCAACACCGCAACATCGGCGCCGGATATAATCTTTTTATTGACACGTTTGGCATATTTTATCAACGGTGTTTCAACCGGTAATGCAACGACATCAAACACAATATCAGATTGTTCAATCAGGGTTTCACTAAACGCCAATTGATCTGCTTCAATGCCACCTTGCATACCGATAGGGGTAACATTAATGATTAATTTTGCTTGCTCGGGTGAAATACTCGCTTCATCTGCAACCCACTGATAACCATAACGGTTTGCCAGCGCTTGCCCTTTTGACTCATTACGAGCTGCAATTATGCCATGTTTAAACCCTTTGTCGTAAAAAGCGCCAATGACCGCATTAGCCATTCCGCCACTGCCTTTTAATACAAATGGCGTGGTTTTAGCAATTTGATTGCTTTCGATGAGTTTTGCAACAGCAATATAATCAGTATTGTAGGCTTTTAAATAGTGATTGGTATTTACTATGGTATTAACCGATTCAATGGATTTAGCAGAATTATCCAATTCATCAATAAACTCAATACAAGCTTGTTTATAAGGCATTGATATGGCACATCCTCGGATTGCCAGCGCTTTAATGCCATATATTGCATCTTTCAAATTATTGGTGGTAAAGGCTTTATAAAGATAGTTAAGATCGAGCTTTTCATATAAGTAATTATGAAAACGGGTACCGAAATTGCCCGGGCGAGCTGAAAGAGACATGCATACTGTTGTATCTTTGTTAATCATTCTTACCATGATGACTAATCCTTGTGTTCAAAGTGATATTACTTTAGTATTTTAGCATTTTTTTTATGTATGTATTGAAATATGGTTGCAAATAATACTGGTCCTAAAATAGAACAAGAAAAATCGACAGTGAGCGTGATGATCCATTTATATTGCCAGAAAAAACATCACTCAAAAGCCAATCAATTGTGCGATGAGTGTCAAGATTTACGGCAATATGCGATGCAACGTTTAACCATGTGTCGTTTTGGTGAAGCGAAAACCACCTGTGAAAAATGTCCTCGCCACTGCTATCGTAAAGATTATAAAGAAAGAATAAAACAGGTTATGCGTTTTGCCGGCCCCAGAATGATGATCTATCATCCGGTTAAGGCGCTAAAGCATCTGTATAAAAATCTTATTAGTTAGATTTTATTATGACTATGTGATTCATCACATAGTCATTTTGCTTAATTTAGACTACTGATTAAAACTTCATACTTGCACTGATAACCGCATTAAATTTTGCTGCCGGAATACTTTCATAAGCAGTGGTATAGTTTTTGTTTAAAATATTATTCAGATCAACGCCTATTTTATATTGCCTGTTGGCACCAAATGAGGTGGTCGTTGATAAGTTTACTGTTGACCAACCGCTATAGCGATAAACCGATGACTCACTGCGTTTAGTTGCATTTGTTGCCATGCGCATAAACAGATCGGCATCGATATCAACGTGATCAAAATAGGCAGTGTGTTTTAATCCAATATTGCCAGCAAAGCGTGGATTGCCGGTATCATAAGTGGTGTATTTATCGGTTTTTATTTGCCGACGTAAATAGTTACCTTTTATATAAGGGGTAACAGGTAAATCAACATATTCAACCATAAATTCTAAACCATAAGTTTTGGCTTTATTGGCATTATCATAATAGCTAAAATTGCTACCAATAGCGCCATCACAAATCGCTGAACCATCACAGCTCATCTCGGTGATATAGTTTTTCGCTGCAGAATAGTAGATAGCCGCATCGGCTAAAATTTTGTTATTGTTATAACGCAAGCCAATTTCGTAATTATTCGATTTTTCCGCTTTTAATTTGGAATTGCCATAAAGCGTTTGGTCAGATGCCGTGGTGACTGCATACAGGTGCGAAAGGGTTGGATAGACATATCCTTGGGCAAACGATGCTCTTAACTGAGTATCACGGATACCGGAATAAGTCAGCCCGGTTGATACGACAAAATTGTTATCATGATCGCTTTTTTTGCCGTCGGTTTTAACTGTTGACGTTGCCGATCCAACTACTGGCGTTTTATCAATAATTGACGATCCTTTTTTTAGTTTCGAAGTCACCCAATATTGGCGCACACCTAAATTCCATGAAATATCCTCGGTGATATCCCAATCATTTTGCCCAAATAAAGCAATGCTCGATTGTTGCCATTTGTTCGAGGAGAATTTATTTTGAGTATAGCTTTTAATTGGTACCGGCATTTTTGACACAACGACATTATGCGAATTTTGATCGACATTATCTTGCTGATATTGAAGCCCGGCAATCAAATTCATGTTTTTAGCCGGCACAAAGTCAGCTTGAAACGTCATACCATAAGTTTTTTGTTCATCATCGGTTGCCGTGCGGGTATCAACGTTTATTCTGGCATTCGGCGCTACGTTAATATGGTTACGAAATTGTCGATTTAGTTTTTGCGCATAGGCATCATAATGCAGTTTTTTAAGAAAAGAGCCGTCAGCTTGATAGTCATAAAACAGGCCGATTTTTTCACGTTGTAATTTAGGAATTTCAACCGAGAACTCTTTAATAGCAGGATTATTTTTTGATTTATCATAGTAGGTTTTGGTATCTAATTGATAACGATCTAAAGATAGCCCCAATTTATGTTGATCAAGATTAAAACCAAACCATGAACTTAAACTATTATTACCAAAGTCGGTGTTGTGAAGTTTGCCTTGATACGCTTTACGGTCATTGTTTTTCGCATTGCTACCACTGATGCGATAATCAAAAATATTGTCGATTGAACCATTAATAGTGCCCATTTCGGTAAAGCCGTCGGTTGCGCCATTGTAGATCACTTTAGCGTCACCGCTTAACGGCGAACCGTCTTGGCTACCTTTACGCGTAATAAAATTAACTACGCCACCAATCGCTTGCGAGCCATAAAGCACAGAGTGAGGACCTTTAATCACTTCGATGCGTTCCACCGATTCCATATCAATTAATACTCCAGCGCTTGAGCCATGCCCGGAACGATGATAGGTGACTTCTTGCCCGTCAATTAACATCAAAATACGTGAGGGCGCTTCACCTCGTATCATAATTTGTTTTCGGCCTGCTAAGGCATTATCCATAATTTCAACGCCGGGAATATCGCGTAATGCTTCAACAACTGAATCGCCATTTTGATTTTCAATTTCATCTCGATTAACTGCCGTCACCGAAACCGAACTATCCCAGACGGTTTTTTCGTTTCGATCAGCGGTCACAACAATGGTATCTTGCGGGGTGGATTTTTTGGTATCGGCAAAAGTTTGATCAATGAAAAGCAAATTGGTTAATGAAATGCAAATCGCTGTTGCGATATGAGTTTTGGTAATGTTTAAATCCATTATTAACTTAATCCTATTCTTCTCTTTTTTTATAGGTTTTGAATAAAGATTGAATGATAACCATTATCATTTAAGCTGTAAATAGCATTATGCAAATTAATCGATATTGATCACACTCTTTGCCTCAATTTTGCTCACAAATACTGCTCTAAAAAGGAAAATGGCAGTTGTTATCGATTAATAAAACAGCGTGAATTGACTAATTTATTAAAATAAATATTTGTGATTATCCATAACAAAACTTACAATAGCCATTTGATATATAAGTTAGGTTAAATACAATGTCTGTGGCAGTAGTTGAAGTTAATCGCAAATCACTTTTACATAATATTGACTATTTTAGAAATAAATCACCTAATAGCGCCTTAATGGCAATTGTCAAAGCCAATGCTTATGGGCATGGTATGTTAGGGGTGGCGAAGTTATTACAAGATAAAGTCGATTACTTTGGTGTAGCACGGGTGGGTGAAGCGTTATTATTACGGCAAGAGGGCATTAATACCCCAATTGTTTTATTAGAAGGTTTTTTCCCGCATGATGATGTTAATGATTTAATCGATTTTAATTTACAACCGGTTATTCACGCAAGCTGGCAAATTGATGCATTAAATGCGATTGATGTTGAAAATCAAATTACCGCCTGGTTTAAATTAGATACCGGTATGCATCGCTTAGGTTTTCACCCCGATGAGGCTGAGCAACAATTTATTAAGCTAGCAAATTGCCGGGTAGTGCGACCTTCTATCAATATTATCAGCCATTTTAGTTCGGCCGATGATTTAACCTCACAGCAAACGGCTAAACAAACTGCGTTGTTAGATCAGTTTATTTTATCCATGAATCATCACCCAGCTATCAATAAACAATCTATTGCGGCATCCGGTGGCATTCTTGCTTGGCCTAAGTCGCATCGTGATGTTATTCGGGTTGGCATTGCTTTATATGGTGTGTCACCGTTTGATGAGGCGATTTCAGCGCTTAAACCGGTGATGACACTTAAATCAGAGTTGATAGCTGTTAGAAAGCATAAAAAAGGCGAAGCTGTGGGATATGGTCAAACTTGGGTCAGTCCAAACGATACCACCTTAGGTGTGGTGGCAATGGGATATGGCGACGGTTATCCTCGGGGTATTAGTCCAAATACGCCGGTGATGATCAATGGTCGTCAAGTGCCGATTGTTGGGCGGGTCTCAATGGATATGATTGTGGTTGATTTAGGACTTCATTGCCATGAAAAACCTGGCGATGAAGTTATCTTCTGGGGGCATCAGCTACCGGTTGAACACATTGCTAAGCACACAGGTATTAGTGCTTATGAATTATTAACGCGCCTGACGTCACGGGCTAAAATTCACTATGTAGATTGAGAGTTATGATTAAGAAAATCGTTTTATGTACTTTACTTACTTTGATATTAATTGTGGGTGGTTCAATTGGTATTGGCTACTACTTTTTGCATCAGTTTTCCAAACAATATCTAAATGTCACTGATGATAATAAAGTCTTCGTGCTAAAAAAAGGCACAACATCACATCAGTTAGCTCAGCAAGTTAAAGAGAGTAATTTACTTGAGCAATCACATTTATTGCCTTATCTATCTAAACTCAATCCTTCGTTAAGATCGATTAAAGCCGGCACCTATCAACTGCATCCGCATATGACGGTTGAGGAGTTTTTAGCGTTATTGGTTTCGGGCAAAGAGAGTAATTTTTCGATCCAATTTGTCGAAGGAAAACGAGCGAAAGATTGGCTTAATGTGATTAAAAATTCACCTTATATTGAACAGACACTTGACGGCAAAACCGATGAAGAGATCGCCAAATTATTAGGGATTGAAGGATCGATCGAAGGTTGGTTATCGCCAGATACTTATCTTTATACAGCTAACACGGTCGATATTAATCTATTAAAACGTGCGCATATGACCATGAAAAATAATTTACAAAAAGTCTGGGAAAATCGAGATAGTGATCTTCCTTACAAATCGTCTTATGAGCTGTTAATTATTGCTTCAATTATTGAAAAAGAGACCGGACTAAGTTCGGAGCGAGCTAATGTGGCATCAGTTTTTGTTAATCGCTTGAAAGCCAAAATGAAATTACAAACCGATCCGACCATTATTTATGGTTTAGGTGACAAATATACCGGCACCATTCGTCGAGTAGATTTAAATGATACTGAAAATCCTTATAATACTTATGTGATTGAAGGATTACCACCAACACCAATTGCAATGCCTAGCCTTGCCTCGTTGGAAGCGGCTGCGCATCCGGCTAAAACTAACTATCTGTTTTTTGTTGCTAATGGAACAGGCGGTCATACCTTTTCAAGCAACTACAACAGTCATCAACAAGCCGTTAATCAGTATCGACAGTTAAATCGGTAACATCACAGATTGAAAAAACCGTACAGATGAAGTGACCCCCAATAGTTGGACAACCAATTACTTGGGGGTTTTTTTATATCAAATCTTTTCGCAGAGCCTTTTCGCAGAACTTTTTCTTAGAACATTTTCACAGAATCTTTTACTCAGAATCTTTTATTGCAGATAATTGATCAAGCTGCTTAATCAGCTCTAATAGCTGTGTTAGGTCTTGTTCCTGCTGTTTAAAAGCCTCTTCAAAATAGGGATGAAGGGCAAATTGTGGGATATCGGCATTAGCATCAATAAGGGCATAAATTCGAGGAATAAAAATCCATTGTAGCCACTCATGCGCTTGCATGGTATCGAGCGCAAACGGTTCTTGACTTAAAAAAGCATCGGGATGCGGTGGCGCTGATTGCCATAATTGAGTGTCTTGCAGTGCCTGTTTTATCAAATCCAGTTGCTTAATTAACGACTGTGTCTGCGATTGCTGGCTTAATAAATCCCGGTAATATTGCCAGTCAAAACAAGGACCCGGATCGGTTTTACGCGTCGGGGCGATGTCGCTATGCCCGGTAATATTTTTAATGGCATAAGTTTGTTGGAGGATCAAGGTTACTGCGGCTAACTGCTCATATTGCACTGGAGTGAAATTTTCACTGTCGCAGCCTTCTAATTCAATGCCAATTGAGAAATCATTACAATTTTCTTGCCCTTCGAACTGTGATTGTCCGGCATGCCAGGCACGTTTATCAAACGGGACAAACTGGATAATTTCACCATTACGACGAATAAAAAGATGTGCAGAAACTTGCAATTGGTAAATTTTAGCAAAATAGGGATCAGCATTCGGATCAAGTTTGCCGGTAAATAATTGTTCCACATAAGGACCACCATACTGATTTGGCGGCAAACTAATATTATGAATGACCAATAATGAAATAGGTTTATTCGCCGGGCGATCATTATAAAAAGGCGATAAAACTTGCTTAACACCTTGTAACCAACCATTAATGATGTTTAAGGGCATATTAACTCCAACAATTGTTTAGGTAATGCGAATGAAGTTTGTGAACTATTGCACAACGATTTTGACATGACCGAAATAATTAACGTGACGATTGTATTTCAAATCCCAAAATACTAATTGGCTTATTATTTCATTTTTTTGTTTCGCTATAAAGACATCACTCAAATCATTTCTATCAAGGAGTGTAACAAAATGTCTAATCAATCGGGATTTACCTTATTCGAACTTATGATTGCTATTGTGGTGATCGCTATTTTAACCGCAATCGGTCTACCAGCTTATCAAGGTTATGTCAAAAAAGCGGCTTTAACCGATATGCTTCAATCGATGAGTGCCTATAAGTCAGCCGTTGAAATTTGTGCCATTGAAAAAGGGGCATTAAATGGATGTAACAATGGCAGTAATGGTATTGCGGTGACCAAATCGAGTAACTATGTTGCTTCTATTACGGTAAGTAATGGGGTTATCACTTTAGTGGGATCAAACGCTTTAGCTGGCTTAACCACTACGCTAACGCCGACAATCAATACCACCCATGGTCATTTGGATTGGAGCCGAACTTGCATAACAACGCCGCCGGATGCCGGTTTAACTTCCGCTTGTGAAGATATTTTTAAATTTTGATTATGATAAAGCCAACATTAGAGAGCGATTATGCAAGAAGATAAATTGGTTAAACGTATTAACGACATATTATTATCAGCGCTTGAAAAGCGAGCTTCAGATATTCACTTTGAACCTTATCAAACCTATTACCGTATCCGAATGCGTATTGACGGCGTTTTACAAAACAAGGCAAGTGCACCTTTGTCTTTAGCTAAGCAGATAACGGCCAGACTCAAAATTATGTCCAATTTAAACATAGCCGAACAGCGATTGCCGCAGGACGGTCAATTGGTGATTGACCATTTTGCCATGCGCATTGCCACTTTACCGGTAATCAATGGCGAAAAAATCGTATTGCGGGTTATGGATAACGAGCAGTTAGACTTAAGCATTTATGATTTGGGATTGTCAGCGCAGGATCTAATAACTTTCGAAAAAATCCTAAGTTATCCGCAAGGCTTGATTTTGGTCACCGGCCCCACAGGTAGCGGTAAAACCGTCACCTTATACAGTGCGCTAAAACGACTAAATAAAGAAGATTGTAATATTTGCAGTGTCGAAGATCCGATCGAAATTCCACTCGACGGCATTAATCAAACCGCAATTAATCCAAAAGCAGGGTTAACTTTTTCAGTTATCTTACGTGCTTTGCTCAGACAAGACCCTGACGTGATGATGATTGGTGAAATTCGTGACCAGCAAACCGCTGAAATTGCCATTCAAGCATCACAAACAGGGCATTTAGTTCTATCAACCTTACACACCAATTCAAGCATTGAAGCTATCACTCGCCTTAATCAAATGGGCATTGAAAATTATCTGCTTGCATCAAGTTTAAAACTGGTGATTGCCCAACGGTTAGTGCGTAAACTTTGTATTGAATGCAAAACCGCAGCCAGTGAATACATATTATTAGGCAATGAGTTCGTACCACATTATTTAGCCATTGGTTGCCAACATTGTGTTGGCGGGTATTCGGGGCGAATTGGTTTATACGAATTATTAGTTATCACGCCGGAAATTCAACAGCAAATTTTAGCGAAGCAAACAATCACGCCAACCAATATGACTAGCTTGAAAAAAGCGGGTGAAGAGCTGGTAAAAAATGGCATCACAAGTCTTGCTGAAATAGATCGGGTGTTAGGGGATAGCGAGTGAAACGGCTCTATTATTGGTATGATCTCAACTTTGAGCAAAACAACATTATTGCCCGTTCAAGGCAAGAAGCTCAAAAACAGTTGTTAATACAAGGCAAGGTAGCAATAAAATTTAAAGCAGGGCGATTTATCAGCAGCAAAAGTTTTAGTCGCAACGAATTATTGCTGATAACAAAACAGATAGCCACGCTATTAAAAGCCGGTTTATCACTGATTGATGCGCTCGAACTGCTGATTGAAGATCAGACCAAAGCGCATTGGCAATATTTGCTTAACGATGTGAAAAGCCAAATTACACAGGGTGAATCATTATCGCAAGCGCTAGCCAATCATCATTTGGTTTTCCCTTCGCTTTACTGTCAAATCATTGCCACTGGCGAGCTAACCGGTCAGCTCGATACTAGTTTTGAACAGTTATCCCTACAACTTGAAAGATCGATTGAACTCCACAAACGAATTAAAAAGGCGGTGCGTTATCCGCTCTTTCTTTTAGTGGTATCACTTGTTGTGGCATTGGTGATGTTACTTGTTGTTTTACCTAAATTTAATGAGATATACCAAAGTTTTGATGCCCAGCTCCCTTATTTTACCCAATGCATGATTGAACTTTCAATTTCTCTGGAAAGAAACTGGATCATACTGAGTTTTATTGTGCTATTAAGTTATCTCACTTATCAACACTATGTGAAAGCTCGTTTTCAAGCTGAAATCGATAGGTGGATATTGCGTTTGCCGTTAATTGGCCAGCTAATTACCAGTAGCCATTTAACCCAAATATTCCAAACGCTTGCTATTACCCAACAAGCCGGCATTCCTTTATTAATCGGTTTAAATTCAGCCGTTAATACGGCAAGTAACGCTTTTTATCAAGACAGTATTAATCTGATTATCGAGCAAATCAAGCAGGGGCAGTCGTTCAGTTATGCTTTGCGTCAGCAAGCCGGTTACCCCAATATTTGTCGGCAATTAGTTCATGCCGGCGAAGAGTCGGGAACGCTGGATCTGATGTTAGATAATTTAGCCTACTATTTTCAGCAACAACATCAAAGGTTAACCGATAATTTATCTTCGACCTTAGAACCGTTATTAATGCTGTTGTTATCGTTGATAGTCGGCAGTTTGATTATGGCTATCTATTTGCCAATATTTCAACTCGGCGATGTGATACATTGATGTTAGTGTTCATTATCTGTTTAGGATTATCCGTAGGTAGCTTTATTAATGTTGCTTATCGCCGGTTTTCACCTTCATTGAGCCATGTAGCATATTTGCAGGCAATAAGTGTAAAACGGTCAAAGTGCTTAAATTGCGGTAGTACACTGGCACTGTGGCAGTTAATTCCGGTGATTTCTTGGTTGATATTAAAAGGTCGTTGCTACTATTGCCACTGTAAAATTTCGCTGCATTATCCGGTATTAGAGTTATTGCTTGCGACTTTGTTTACCTTAATTTATATCGATCGAGGATTAAACAGCCACAGTTTGCTAATGATGATGCTGAGTGGTTTTTTTATTCTGCTTGCATTGATTGATTTTAAGTATTATCTGCTTCCCGATTTTTTTACTCAACCGTTTATGTGGTTGGGATTGCTCGCTAGCTATTTTGAGCTGACCAGTGTTACCCTTAACGATGCCTTTTTAGGGATTTTGGTCGGTTATTGTTTACTTAAAATTCCGGCAATATTATTCTTCTGCATTTTTAAAAAAGCAGGTTTGGGTGGTGGGGATATTAAATTACTGGCTGCATTTGGCGCTTGGTTACCGTATTATCTTCTGCCTTGGTTAGTGGTAATTGCTTGCCTACTTGGTATTATCTATTATCTTTGTTTGCGATATCGGCTGGCAAAACATCAAGTGCGGTTAATTCCTTTTGCACCTTTCTTATCGCTTTCGGGTTATTGCTTAAGCTATTTTTGTCAAGAACTTTCAGAAATACCCTACGTTTTAGTATAAAACCTTAAATTAATCTTGTGATATAACTAAAATCGATAACGATATTAAAAAGAGTTATTTTTATCAAAGTAAAAATAGCAGTATAGTAAACCCCTATTTACTGACACTAACATAATAATAAATGAAGGAATTAACCATGAGTACTATCCCTGAGTTGAAACAAGATATGATCGCTTGGCGTCATCACATCCATGCGCATCCCGAAACCGCCTTTGAAGAAAAAAACACAACTCAATTTATTATTGAAAAACTTCAATCTTTTGGTATTACCGAGTTATTTACTGATTTTGCCCCAACCGGAGTAGTTGGTCTTATTCATGGTAAAAAGCCGGGGCGCTATATTGCATTGCGTGCCGATATTGATGCGTTGGATATTATTGAAGAAAATAACATCGAATATTGCTCAACGATCCGCGGCAAAATGCATGCCTGCGGTCATGACGGACACACTGCGACTTTATTGGGTGTTGCCAAATACCTGAGTGAGCATCGGGATTTTACCGGCACGGTTGTAGTCATTTTTCAGCCCGCTGAAGAAAACGAAGGTGGCGCCCGAGTAATGGTTGAAAACGGATTGTTTGACAAATTGCCTATTGAAGCTGTTTATGGGATACATAACCAGCCGAATATGAATTTAAACCATTTTTATATCAACCATGGACCAATGATGGCATCTTACGATGTCTTTGAAATTAAAGTGACCGGACAAGGCGCCCATGCAGCCGCTCCTCATTTAGGCAAAGATACCATTTTAACTGCCACCCAAATTGTCAATGCTTTACAAAGTATTGTTAGTCGAAATCTTGATCCGATCAGCTCATTAGTCATCAGTGTGACGCAGATTCATAGTGGTGATACTTGGAATGTTTTACCGCAACAAGCGGTAATTCGGGGTACCGTACGTTCGTTTAGTGCGCAAGTGCAAGACCTTGCCGAAAATCGCATTAAGCAGATCGCCAGTGGTATTGCTGCAACATTTGACGCTAAAGCAGAGGTGGATTATCAGCGCCGTTATCCGGCCACGATCAATTATCCAACGCAAGCGGATATTGCTATTGAAGCGGCTAAAAAAGTGGTTGGGCATGATAACATTGTGGTTGATCCTCAGCCGTCTATGGGCTCAGAAGATTTTGCCTTTATGTTACAAAAAATACCGGGTGTTTATGTTTGGCTAGGTGCCGGCAAAGGGGCTAATTTACATAATCCGGCATACAATTTTAATGATGAAGTGTTAACAACCGGCGCCCAATATTTTGTTGAGATTGTGAATCAAGAATTGGGACAATAAACTACTTGTGTTGGAATAGATCGGAAGATCATTCCAGCATTTTAAAAAAATGGTATGGTAATCTTGCGTTTTAATTTAAATACGTGATAGCAATTAACCGCTAGTAACTAACGGTTAATTGTGTTTTTTAAGTTTAATTGAAAGTAAGTTGACTATCTGGTTGGTCTTTGACTCTAAATTGGGTATTAATATCGATACCATTAGCGAGAACAACTTGTACATAAATAGCGTTGTCTTGGTTGAGTTTTACCGCCGCCAACACTTGACCGCTTTCTCGCCAGTTACCGTCAATCTCATACTCAAGCTTATCGCCAATTTTTGGTAATGTTGCGCTTTTTCCCGATAACAGATAGAGCCCTCGATTATTCGCACCACGATACTCTGCTCTGGCGACCATTTCTTGCCCACAATAACAACCTTTATCAAAGCTAATGGCATCGATATGTTGTAAATTACATGCTTGCGGTAATAAGCTTTCAATATTCGGCGCATCGATAATAGCATAGCCTGCTTCTAAATCAAGTTTCACCCAATCATCACATGGTTGCAAATCATCAGGAAGGGCATTTGGTGTAACCATAATAAAGCGCATTTGCGGTAACGGTAATTTGATATAAGTGATGTTATCGACAGTCACGCAGTTGTTAACTGCCAGTGGTGAAATTATCGATTCTAAAGCCGGTTGTCCGGAAATCGCTTCTGGCGGTATACCGACGATATTGAGATCGTTAACGATTTCAATAGTAAGATTGGCAAAGACTGCATATTTTTTTAATTCAGCGATTTGTCGCTCAACAACGCTTTTGCGGACAATGTAGTAAATATCTTGCCCACGTTGGAAAATTAATAAATTACTCCACATTTTACCTTTGGCATCACAATGTGCACCGAAAAGCGCACGTTGTTCAGTCAATTTATTGATATCGATGGTGACTTGTCCTTGCAAATATGAGTGATTATCTTCACCGGAAATTTTGACTAGTTGCCAATCAGCAAGGGAGGTTAGTTTACTAAAAATATTGCTCATGATAGTACCTTTGGGAAATGGATAATTCTAAAACCATATTGGCTAGAATCATTAACTTTTGGAAAAGTGTATATAAAAAATAACAAGATAACAATAACATCAATGGCTAATATTGCACTTTTTAAAGAATTAATGATTTTTATGGAAGATATCTCACAAAAATGAATTTTTTATTCGGATTAAAGTCAGAGAATCATCTTAGCTTATTGACTTTATTGATTTTGTGTAAAAGTTAATGCACAATGAATAAAAAATGACAAATATGTAATACTGGAGGCAATAACTTATGGCAAAGCTGTCAGGTGCGGAAATGGTCATTCAATCTTTGATTGATCAAGGTGTGAAACAGATATTTGGTTATCCCGGTGGTAGCGTTCTTGATATCTATGATGCCATTCATACGTTAGGTGGAATTGAACATATTTTAGTTCGTCATGAGCAAGCGGCTGTACATATGGCCGACGGTTATGCAAGGGCGACAGGAGATGTTGGGGTGGTTTTAGTGACATCCGGACCCGGTGCGACCAATACCATTACTGGTATTGCAACCGCTTATATGGATTCGGTACCACTGGTTATTTTGTCGGGGCAAGTGGCAAGTAATTTAATCGGTAATGATGCCTTTCAAGAGTGTGATATGGTGGGGATTTCACGCCCAATTGTGAAACATAGTTTTTTAATTAAAGATAGTCAGGATATTCCCGAAACGATCAAAAAGGCATTTTATATCGCCTCGACTGGTCGACCAGGCCCGGTTGTGATTGACTTACCAAAAGATGTCGTTAATCCTGCGAATAAGTATAACTATCATTATCCTAAATCGGTTTCAATGCGGTCTTATAATCCGACCATTCAAGGCCATAAAGGGCAGATCAAAAAAGCATTAACCACGTTAATGGCGGCTAAAAAGCCAGTCCTTTTTATTGGAGGTGGGGTTATTAGCGCCGGCGCAAGTGAGGCGATTAAAACTTTAGCGGATAAATTAAATCTGCCGGTAGCTTCAACTTTAATGGGAATTAGCGCTTTTCCCGGCACGGATAAAAAGTATTTAGGCATGATTGGCATGCATGGGGTTTATGAAGCCAATATGTCGATGCATAATGCGGATGTCATTTTTGCTGTTGGTGCACGCTTTGATGATAGAACCACCAATAATGTGGAAAAATATTGTCCAAAAGCGAAGATAATTCATATTGATATCGACCCAACTTCGATTTCAAAAACCGTTCCGGCTGCTATTCCGGTGGTGGGCGATGCCAAAGTCGTTGTTGAAACGATGTTATCACAAATAGATGAAATCAAGGCTGAGCGAGATCTTGATGCATTAGTCGATTGGTGGAAACAAATTGATCATTGGCGTGCTCGTTACTGTTTAGCTTATAGCCATGAAGGTGAAAGCATTAAACCACAAGAGGCTATTGAAGTACTGTATAAGTTAACTAAGGGTGATGCTTATATTACTACCGATGTGGGACAGCATCAGATGTTTACTGCGCTTTATTATCCGTTTGATAAACCTCGTCATTTTATCACTTCTGGCGGACTTGGTACCATGGGCTTTGGCTTGCCGGCAGCGTTAGGGGTTAAATTGGCTTTCCCGAAAAAACATGTGGTTTGTGTCACCGGCGATGGCAGTATTCAAATGAACATACAAGAGCTTTCAACGGCTTTACAATATGGCTTACCAGTACTGGTATTAAATCTCAATAACCGCTTTTTAGGAATGGTGAAACAGTGGCAAGATATGATTTATGCCGGTCGACATTCAAGTTCCTATATGGAATCACTGCCGGATTTTGCCAAAATTGCCGAAGCTTACGGCCATGTCGGTATCAGTATCACTAAACGAGAAGAACTTGAATCTAAACTTAAAAAAGCGTTGTCAATTAAGGATCGTCTGGTATTTGTCGATGTGATGACTGATGCCACAGAGCATGTTTACCCAATGCAGATTCGTGGCGGTGCAATGAACGAAATGTGGCTTAGTAAAACGGAGAGAACATAATGCGTTATATTTTATCAATTCTAACTGAAAATGAGCCGGGCGCTTTGTCACGAATTATTGGTTTATTTTCTCAACGTGGATTTAATATTGAAACGATTACCACAGCGCCAACCGAAGATCCAACCATGCACCGCATGACCATTCAAACAACCGGGGATGAGCATGTGATTGAGCAGATCCAAAAACAACTGCATAAACTGGTCAATGTTTATCGGGTGAATGATTTAACCGAAGGTCCTCACGTTGAACGTGAAATCATGCTGGTTAAAGTGGCGGCGAAAGGTTCCGATGCTCGTGATGAAGTTAAGCGCTGTGCTGATATTTTTCGCGGCTCGATAGTTGATGTGACTGCGACCCATTACATTGTACAGTTATCGGGAACGAGCGAAAAATTAGACTCGTTTTTAGCCTCAATTCGTGAAACGTGTAATATTGTTGAAATTGTGCGTTCCGGAATTATCGGTCTATCCCGGAGTGAAAAAACCGTCAATCATTAATTTTGTAGTAAAAAATTAACAGTTAACTTTTTACATTATAATAAAACAAGATTTATAAGGAATAAGTTTCATGCCGTTTTTTGCTTTTTTCACCATAATTCACTTATTTATTACATTGATTCGTTCTATTATTTTTTATCCAATAAAAAAGTTTAGAAATAATAAATATAAAAATAAGCTAATAGCAGGTAGTTCGGTTACAGACCTCAAAGCTTTTAGAATGTTAACTGAAGAGGAAAGAAAAGGTGTAGAAACTTATTTATCGATGGCTTGTGACCAATCTTCAGGGAAAAAAAAGTCATCTTTAGTTTCCCGAGAAGTGATGTCAATCTCCGGTAGTTGTGTCAAACAAACTGAATTTTTGCCTTCCGAAAACACGTGTTCCTATATAATCCATAATATTGATATTGTATTTCCTTTCAACATGGATCGTTACCTCAGTGATTATAACGAAGTTGAAATTGCGCTTACGCAAAATTTTGCTATTGCGGTTAAGTTAAATGATCACAAAATTGGTTCAGCATTATATGCGACCTATTTGGCCGATGAAAAAAAAGATAAACAAAGTTCGGCATATTGGCAAAGCGGCGTTTCAAAATTCTCTCAAGGTGAAAACGTCGATGACGATGCTATTCATAAAGTAAGTCCACACGATAAACTGAGTGAAAAATTGGGTTACGAAATTTTATCAGTTCGAAAAGAAACATCGCAAGAATCAGCTTCCCGAAATAAATTAAATCGAGGGATACTCACGGCATTTTTTTGTTTTTTTGTCGTAAGCTATTTTAATCGTTTTTGGAATACAAAAGAGTTAAACGATCTGTTTTGGTTTGGAGTGAATTTTCTGGCTGCTACTTACTTTTATTTTCGAAAACCAAAATATAAAGCTAAAGTGCGATTTATTAATCAAGTAAAAGGAAGAATAACGAGAAAAATTGTTAAATCCAATGAGATTATCATTGGTCATGGTTTGAAATTAAAGTATCCCAAAAATTGGCAATCATTTATCCCTGAAAGTAGCACTTTTGATGTTGATTTAGATGTTGATGTTGACAGTAAAAAAATTGTTCGTTATGGCTACGACTTGTCAGTTAGTAAAGAGGTTGAACAATTCGGGCCACCAAAATTTTGGGGACGAAATTTATGGCTTTTTTTAGTTGGCGCGTTTTATGTTTATGGTGTTAATTATCAAGCAGATGTGAGTGACAATTTCTCATTTGTTTATCATCAATACAATCACGATTCTAAACGTTGGTTTTTTGATGATCCCTCAAAATTAGTCACCAGCGACATTAAGCCGGGTGATGTAGTGAAATTAGATTTTTTAGATGTGTCATTAACATGTGAAGTACCTGTTAAAAATCAAGATGATAAATGTATTGAATCATTAATTCACAGTGCAACTACCGATACCTCTTTTCATTTAGCCAGTTCCACAAGATATTTTCTTCTAGCTGGTTTAAAAGATAAGACAAGTTCTCAATCGGGTGAAAGTGTTGATCCACAATCTGACAAAAACTTTCATATAGATCATATCGTGGTCACGATGTCGGGATTCGTTTCAAATGTTGATCATGATCCTAATCATACCATTTCAACATTAACCATAAATACGCAAGAGTTATACCAAAAAGATATAAGTGAAAATCTATTGCCAATTTGTGTAAACCTGCTGTTATTTTTGCTTTTAGCTTCAGCGACCATTATTAATGGTATGATGTTCTTGTTGAAACCAATTTTGAATATAATTCGTAACGTTAAAATTAAAAATTACAATACGTATCGTATACATTAGGTTGGTTGTTACCATTATTGATATTATTTAATAAAAAAAATGGCAGATTAAAGATTGAATTAGTCGGTTGAATCGAATTATTCAATATGATAAAGATAGAACTTTTTAGGCTTAATTTAAACACTCAACGTGAAAAGCCGCAAATTTAAAGGTAATCTAAGCTAAAGGCGCATTAAGCGCCTTTTGTCTCAGTATTAAAGCGATTCAATAAAGTTTTCATAAACTGAAGAGAGAAAATAAAATAATCTATTTATCAGTTTCAAATTGTTTTTAGTTGTTTTTAGTAATAAATGAAAAGGAAATAAAGGAAATAAAGGAAATAAAGGAATATGTTTGAACTGTACATAATTTTACAGATTGGGATATTGTTATTTGGGACTTGTGTTTGGCTATCTTATCGAAGTGATCGTAGTAATAATAAGCAAAGATTAAGAAGATTTATTCAAAGTCGAGAGTCATCGCGAGAGCTAACGCAAGAAGAGTTAACACTCTTAGAACCTTATTTAACGAAAAAAAAAGCTGTTCGGCCTTATAAACTCAAACCATTAATTGATTATAAAGTATCACAGATTGAAGGTAGCTGTACCCACCATGGATTGTTATATAATGGAAAAGTTAACGACTATTATTATGAAATCGACAATATTGAGGTTTTCTTTCCCTATCAAATGTCTATGTTTATTAAAAAGTTCAATAAAGTCGATGTGGTTTTGACTAAGAATTACGCCATAGTAGTCAATATTAATACTTGTGATCTTGAATTTGCGTTCAATAATTATGATCCAAATTTTACCAGTGGTATAAAAACGATCGAGATGCCTGAATCTTTTTACGCTGACGATGCGTTAATCGATGATAAAGATGATCATGCTATTAATTACAATATTGAAGAAGATGAAGAAGAAAAAATTGAATACGAAACCTTGTCCACAAGAGATGAAACACCTTTAGAGGCGCTTACCCGTAATCAACATAACAATGGTATTCTAACTGCTATCTCCCTAGTCGTTGCCACTCTTTTGTTTATTGTCTTATGGGCAAATCAAATGGAGCTTAGCTATGGTTTAAGCGCAATTATTACTATAAGCCTTATACTAGCGGTTGTCTGTTTGTTCGTTAAACCTAAACGTTTAACAAATTTGAAGCAGGTCAACATTATTAAAGCCAATATATTTGATAAAGATACTATAAATAATACTGTGGTTGTAAGTGAAACAACTAATTTAAGTTATCCTAAATATTGGTCAAAATTTTTACCGAGTTCTACTCCAACGCCGATCGAGATGGAAATGGTAGAAGAGAGTAAAAAATTGCTTCGTTATGGCCATACGTTGTCAATTAATCGCGAAGTAGAAGAATTTGGACCACCTAAAATCGTCGAACGAAATATACTTTTAGTTATTATTGCGGGGATTTTATCGCTTGCGCTTATTTGCTTTTCAGAGCCTATTAACAATACTATTTCGGCATATCGCTATTACAATAACCAATTAAAAAATTGGCAGATTAACGATTTAACTAGCTTAAATCAAAGTGATATCAAACGTGGTGATTTGATCAATATGACTATCAAAGGCACATCATGTGATGTTGAGAATATAAATCAAGAGAATAAATGTAATCACTTTTTTATCAATACCAAACCATTCGATGCTAAAGATAATAAAATTATGCTCAATGCGCAAATTATTAAAAGAGTATTTAATAAAGATTCGGTTAAAACTGTGCGTGATGATGAGATGTTGCTTTTTGAAAAATACCAAAAGGAATTGGTTGATGAACTTAATAAACAAAGCAATATGTTCTCTTTTGATCGCTATGAAATTAATCCTTTTGTCAAATTAAAAGATATTGGACCGATGATAATTGATATTAATGATGTTTGTAATATTTTTGATTACGAATGTAAATTTATTAAAATGAGCTTACTCAATCTACATGATACAAGAGATTATGAAGAAGAATATTGGGATGATATTGTTAAAGAGGCTAAATCAGATCCAACGTATTCGCTTATTTTAGAAGAAAAGAGGTTCGATTCATTTATCAATGATCTTCACAGATTGAAAGAAGAGTTAATGTTTAAAATCAAAAGAACGGTTTTACGTTATCAACTTGATCAGTCCGATGTTGAGATTACCTTAGCCAATGTTAGCTATATTGAAATACCTCAATCATATAATATTGATCATCTACAAACGGATAACGATTTGAACGAATCTCGAAATTATTATTACAATCTTCTAACTAATAATGATGAAGGTAATATTAATTTGATTGGAATGATCGACGATATTAGCTATCGACAAGATAACACCATTTCAGCGCTCAAAATTAACTCTAAAGAATATTATCGAGCAGAACCGCAAAAAATCTATTCGTTAACTTCGCCAGTTATTGTCAATATTTTTATGTTTGCGATTTTGATATTTGTGTTTGTACTTAATGGCATCTTACTAATTAGAAAAGTGATATTTAATCGGAAACGGTTAAATCAAATTACTCAATATTATAAAGATAGAATTTTTTAGGCTTAATTTAACTGCTTAACGTTAACGGCGAGCAAATTTAAAGTCGATAAAATTTAAAGACAATCAAAGCTAAAGGCGCATTAAGCGCCTTTTTTTTATCAATAGTCATTCATTTCCAAATTAATTTCTAAAAATGTGGCATCGAACATTGGCTACGGACTTATGTCCTAGTCAAATGAAAAATATCCTTATTATAATTGAGGCAACTCACTCATTATTCAGGAAATATTATGACCGCACATATCAATGCTAACCCCAACGACTTTGCACAAACCGTTATCATGCCAGGTGATCCTTTAAGAGCAAAATTTATTGCCGAAAATTATTTAACCGATGCCAAAGAGGTTTGTAATGTACGTAACCTTTGTAAAAAAAGCATCAAGCAAAAATGTTTCATTTATTTTAATCAGTGGCAGTGCCGGGGCGATGTTTAGCCCAGCTATTAGCTCAATATTGTATAACTATTTAGGTATTTATATTATTATGAAAACCATACCAATATATTATGCCGTTATTATCGTTATGCTGGCTATATCGATGTTCTTAAAGAAAAAAGCCCAAAAAAATAATGAATGAAATTAACTTAGGTTATCGCTTTTATGACAATGGTTGACTATAATGACGCCTCTTCAGAATAAGGTAACGCGATAGATAATTAAGTATCAATACGTTATCGATTCTGATGTGGTATATAGTTTGTGGTTAAAAACTTCGTTGATATGCAATTAAAATCATTAAATAAAGGTCGATTTAGCCGTTATTGGCAGGAAAACAATAAGTTATTCGAATCAATTATAGAACAATGCATTATAGAAAAGAAAATCGTTGATGAAAAAACCACTCTTTTTCATCAAGGATGTAAAGTCGATAATTTAGTTGTTGTTTATAATGGTACGATTTCGATACGTTATCAAGCCAATAATGGGCGTCGATTTCATCTTGGTACAGTAGATTGTGATGAGCATATTTTCGGTGAAATGGAGTTTTTTACCGACTATTTATGTCAATTTGATATCATAGCCGAAGAAGCCCTTACTGTCGCTATCGTCAGCATTAATAAATTATATCAATCATTACTCAAATACCCTCAATTAGCACTGTTTTTTGCGAGTGCTATTGCTTTTGATTATCAAGAAACATTAGATATCTTCTTAAAAAGAAATTTATATTCAATCTGTTATAACATTGCTTTTGATATGTATCAGCATCATCTAAATATTCAACCCGTTAATCATTTTCAAAAAAACTACTTGGAAGCAGAACGTTTTGGCACTACCGATCGTGTCTATCGTCGAGCGGTTAATGAATTGATTAATTTAGATATCATCCATAAAGTTGCTGGTAAATTGGCAATTAAGGATATCGATAATTTAAAAGATTTTATCGAATTTAAAGGAAAATTCGCTAAATAGAGTAGGTATTGATTAACAATAAAGTTGTTTTAAAAACGCATTTTTTCAATAAAGGAATAATTGGATTAAGGAATTACTATGGAATGGTTTACACTTGTTAAAATAGGTCTTTTAATTTTTGGATTAACTAGCTGGATTCTTTTTAAAGGTGAGCGCAGTATAAAAAAGGATAATTTAGACGACTACTTAAGTCTACGTGAACCAATACGAGATCTCACGGATGAAGAGCTAGCACTATTACAACCGTTTTTAACCAGTAAATGGGCGGTTTATCCCTATAAATTTCAATCCTCATTAGTTGATAACAAAGTATCGCAACTACAAGGGATTTGTAGTCGTCATAGTCTTAACTACAATACTGAAGAAATAAACTATTATTATGAAATAGGCGATATAGAGATATTTTTTCCATATAATATGAATAAGCATATTGATCAATTCAATATCATAGAAGTTGTATTTACCAAACAGTATGCGATTGTTGTTAACATTAATGACAACGACCTCAAGACCGCACAGGAAAACTATGATCCAAACGAGGAATATGAATTTGAAGATTTTGGGGATTTAAAAGACAACACTTACATTGACAAGTATTATGAAAAACGCAACGATAATAGAGATGCTTTTGATATTGAGTCACTCACTCTTTATGATGATGATGAGCGCGATTATACGCAAATTGATCAAGAAGATGATTTGAAAAGCATCGACGGCGATAAGGTAAATTCAGGCGTATCAATTAATAATAACCTCTACCAACGAGAAGAAACAGCATTCGAAGCCACCATTCGAAGTAACTTGAGCAACTGTTTATCCATTTCGATATGTTTATTATTAGCCACCTTTTTATTGACATTATCATGGCATAGTCGTGATGATAATATATCTTTTTTAATTTTAATGTTTCTTGGTGGCGTTGCCTTTTTGGCATGGCGTAAACCTAAATTTGAATCAACCCTACAGCAAGTGAAAGTCATTGAAGCTACAATTCATGATAAATATTCTAATATCGTGGAGGTAGGCGAAAACACGGTATTAAAATACCCTAAGTATTGGTCAAATTTTATCCCTAAAAGTTCAGATTCTTCTACCGAAATGGTGATTAGTGAGGATGGTAAAAAATTACTTCGCTATGGTCACACGTTATCTATTCATGACGAAGTAGAGCAATTTGGATCGCCTAAATCAGTTGGGCAAAATAAAATTTTATTGGGGGTTGGGATCATCTTATCTTTTACACTCTTATATTATACTGATCCAATTAATAATGGATATTTTGCTTATCGATATTACTCGCAACAATCTAAAAATCTACAAATTAACGATCTCACTACTTTACATAATAGTGATATCAAGCATGGTGATATTGTGAATATCTCGATTAAAAACACATCGTGCGATGTTAATGATTTAACTGAAGATTTTCAATGCCATAACTTCTTTATCAATAGCCAACCAATAGTGGTGAAAGAAAGGGATGTTATGAGCATCGAAACCTCATTAAAACATATATTTTCGCCCGATTTTATTCAATATAAACATGATGAAGAATTTAAACATTTTGAAAAATTGCAACAAGTAGCTGTTGCGAGAGCTAACTATGAGTTAGGTTATGAGGCTTTTACCAAAAAACCTTTTTCTAAAATAAAAAGTCTTGGTCAAATGGTAATTGATATCGACAATAGCTGTAATATTTTACCTGTTGAACAATGTGATCAAGTTAAATTCCGAATTACTGATTTATTTTATACGGGTGATATCTTTAGGCGTGTTGGATGGGATAAATTGCTTGAGCGATCTAAAAAAAATCCTGATCTAGATATCATCGCTGAATCTATGGAAATATTGGAACTTTCAAGTACATTAGATTCATTTAACCCCGCATTGCAAAAAGAGATAAAAAAAATTGTTTCTCAATATCAGTCTGGAATAGAAATTACTTTAACCAATCAAAGCTATATTGACATGAGACCATTAATCAAAATTGACATAGAATCACCATACAATTCGATGAAATTGTACGAATATAAAACGGTGAATTATTATTTTGATATCTTAAATAGCACTATCTCGCCTAATGTTAATATTGTTGGTGTAGTAAGTGATATTCGTTATGGTAAAGATCAAAATTCTGAAACGATTTCTGCTTTAAAAGTTAATGCAAATCATCGCTATAATTTGGATGAAAATCAAACAATATCATTTTTTTCTTTAATTAATATTAATGTTATCGTGTTTATTGTCATGATATTAACCGCAGTGATTAATGGCGTTAAACTAGTTAAAAACACTAAAGTTAACCAACGTCGAATTGATGAAATTAAAAAATATTATGAAAATAGATTAGGTACTATCGTTAATCTTGAATAAATAGACAAAGTGATTAACTAAACAATTAAACCTAATTATTCAATTGTGAGGGAAGGCATATTCTGTTATACTAACTTCCCGTCTGATTCATCATATATTGCATAAGTTTTTATGGTTTAAATTTCTGCAATATTATTCTATTAAATTAATAATGGTCTGGTATTAATGGTCACGAATTATATTTTTGTTACAGGCGGTGTCGTTTCTTCCTTAGGTAAAGGCATTGCCGCAGCATCGTTAGCTGCAATTTTAGAAGCCCGCAATTTAAAAGTCACCATGCTAAAACTTGATCCCTATATTAATGTTGATCCCGGCACAATGAGCCCGATTCAACATGGTGAAGTTTTTGTGACAGAAGACGGTGCTGAAACCGATCTTGATTTGGGGCATTATGAGCGTTTTATACGCACAAAAATGACGCGTAAAAATAATTTTACAACTGGACGTATTTATTCTGATGTATTACGTAAAGAGCGCCGTGGTGATTATTTAGGGGCTACGGTTCAAGTTATTCCTCATATCACTAATGAAATAAAATCACGGGTAATTGAAGGCGCAAAAGGTTTTGATGTTGCCATTGTTGAAGTCGGTGGCACCGTTGGTGATATTGAATCACTACCATTCTTAGAAGCAATTCGCCAATTGGCGGTTGATGTTGGTCGTGAACATACCTTATTTATGCACTTAACATTAGTGCCTTATCTTGCATCGTCAGGTGAAGTTAAAACCAAACCAACACAGCACTCAGTAAAAGAGTTATTATCAATTGGTATTCAACCTGATGTACTAATTTGTCGTTCAGATCGCGCAATTCCTGCTAACGAAAGAGCTAAAATTGCACTATTTTGTAATGTTCCTGAACGTGCAGTGATTTCACTTAAAGATGTTGATTCGATTTATAAAATCCCAGCATTATTGAAATCACAAAATTTAGATACCTACGTGTGCAATCGTTTCCATCTTGAATGTAAGGAAGCCGATCTATCTGAATGGGAACAAGTCATCTATGAAGAAGCTAATCCTGTCGGTGAAGTTACAATTGGTATGGTAGGTAAATACATTGAATTACCTGATGCGTATAAATCAGTAAACGAAGCATTAAAACATGGCGGTTTAAAAAATCGGTTAACTGTTCATATTCGCTATATTGATTCAGAAGATCTTGAATCACGTGGTACTGATATATTAAAAGATTTAGACGCTATATTGATACCGGGTGGGTTTGGTTATCGTGGCGTGGAAGGCAAAATCATGGCAGCACGTTATGCCCGTGAGAATAAGATCCCTTATTTAGGTATCTGCCTTGGATTACAAGTTGCTTTAATTGAGTATGCACGTAATGTTGCAGGTATTAAAGATGCAAATTCAACTGAATTTGTCAAAGATTGTGCAAGTCCGGTTATTGCGCTTATTACCGAATGGAGCGATGAGTCGGGTAATGTTGTGCAACGTAATGAAAACAGTGATTTAGGCGGCACCATGCGTTTAGGTTCACAAATCTGTCATCTTGAGCCAAATTCGTTGGTATCTGAGATGTATCAGAAGGAATCTATCACCGAACGTCACCGTCATCGTTATGAAGTGAACAATAATTTATTACCGGAAGTTGTAAAAGCAGGATTAAAAGTCACCGGTCTTTCAACCGATAAAAAATTAGTCGAAATTATTGAAATTCCTGATCACCCATGGTTTGTTGCATGTCAGTTCCACCCGGAATTTACCTCAACACCACGTGACGGTCATCCACTGTTTAGTAGTTTCGTGAAAGCTGCCAAAATTTATCAAGCGCAGCAACAAAAATAGTTTTGGATTAAATTTAGTAATATATCTGTCATATAGAGGAAAATAACATGGCAAAAATCGTTAAAGTACATGGTCGTGAAGTCATCGACTCTCGTGGTAACCCAACTGTTGAAGCCGAAGTTCATTTAGAAGGTGGTTTTGTTGGTCTAGCAATCGTTCCATCAGGTGCGTCAACAGGTTCACGTGAAGCGTTAGAACTTCGTGATGGTGACAAATCTCGCTTTTTAGGTAAAGGTGTATTAAAAGCGGTTGAAAACGTAAATGGCCCAATTGCTAAAGCAGTTGTAGGTAAAGATGCGTTAGATCAAGCAGCTATCGACCAAATCATGATTGATTTAGACGGTACTGATTTCAAATCTAACTTAGGTGCAAACTCAATTCTTGCTGTTTCTTTAGCAACGGCTAAAGCTGCTGCTGCGGCGAAAGGTGTGCCACTTTATCAACATATCGCTGATCTTAACGGAACTTCAGGTCAATACTCTATGCCTTTACCAATGATGAACATCATCAATGGTGGTGAGCATGCTGATAACAACATCGATCTACAAGAATTTATGATTCAACCAGTCGGTGCTAAAACAGTACGTGAAGCGATCCGTATGGGTTCTGAAGTATTCCATAACTTAGCTAAAGTGTTACACGCTAAAGGCATGAATACCGCAGTTGGTGACGAAGGTGGTTTTGCTCCTAACTTAGGTTCAAATGCTGAAGCATTAGCTTGTATCAAAGAAGCGGTTGAAAAAGCAGGTTATGTACTAGGTAAAGACATTACTTTAGCGATGGACTGTGCTGCATCTGAATTCTATAACAAAGAAACCGGTAAATATGTATTAAAAGGTGAAGGAAATAAAGAGTTCACTGCTCAAGAATTTACTCACTATTTAGAAGGTTTAACTGAACAATATCCGATTGTTTCAATCGAAGACGGTTTAGATGAAAGCGATTGGGAAGGTTGGGCATACCAAACTAAAGCATTAGGTCACAAAATCCAATTAGTTGGCGATGATCTATTTGTGACTAATACCAAAATCTTCAAACAAGGTATTGAAAAAGGTATTGCTAACTCTATCTTAGTTAAAGTTAACCAAATCGGTACATTAACTGAATCTATCGCAGCGGTTAAAATGGCTAAAGATGCTGGTTATACAGCAGTAATTTCACACCGCAGTGGTGAAACTGAAGATTCAACAATTGCTGATTTAGCTGTTGGTTTAGCTGCGGGTCAAATCAAAACTGGTTCTATGAGCCGTTCTGACCGTGTTGCTAAATATAACCAATTAATCCGTATTGAAGAAGCTTTAGGCGCTAAAGCTCCATTCAACGGACTTAAAGAAGTTAAAGGTCAATAATAAGTTTTTAACAACTTAATTTATTGTCTTGATAAGAAACGGTGACAAGTTCACCGTTTTTTATTTTGTTTCCAAATACATAAATGACAAAGGTTGCGTTGCGCTAGGTTGTGTTGTACTCTTAATGCTTTGTATTTATGACTAATCATTGATATCTATTGATATTTTATAATTTAGCCACATATAAATTTTTTAATCAATTAACTAACTCGATTTAAATTTTCTGCTTATGAATAATATTACGAATATGTCCCAGCCTAAAAGCAAATGGCAACTTTTTAACTGGCTTTGCAGCGGTAAACTACCGTTAAATGAATTATGGCGTAATCGGACTTATCGTTATAAATTTTTCTTAAGAACTTTGTTCTTAAGCCCAATTACCCTTAAATGGCTGGATAAGCTAAGACAGTATCCACGGCTTGGCGACTATTTTTCTTGCCAAACTAATTTACCGTGTAAATTGCAAAGACCTTATTTATCATCTTGCTTATCCCAGCAAGAACGATTTGATGCGTTAGTTTATCATTATGATTTTTTAGCTAAGCATAGCGATAAGATGACCAAAGCATTTTACGATCCTAATTCGCCATTTGTGTTGGCTGATGTCACAGTCAAAAATGATGCAAATATTCAGATCGCCATACAAGCGCGTAATAAATTTGCTCGAGAAGGGGAGATCAGCCTTTATTTTTATGATCAAGACGGCATCGATTTAGCCACCTTAACTTTTTCGATTATCCAGTATCAACAAAAGCCGACGTTATTTATTGCTGGTTTACAAGGTACCGGTCATCAAGAGGCTCGCATGCGGGTGCAAAAGGCGACAAAACAGTGTTACGGTCTGTTTCCTAAACGGGTTGCGGTTGAAGCGGCTTTAATTATTGCCAACTATTTTCAGCTACCGCAAATAGTTGCTGTTGGTAACAAAACTCATGTGTATAACAACTGGCGTTACAATAGCCGACAAGAGCGAATTTTATCGGATTATGATGATTTTTGGTTAACTATTGACGGTAAACAAGATGAACGTGAATTATTTATCTTACCGAACGAAATCAACCGTAAATCGATTGAAGAGATAGCCAGTAAAAAACGTTCAGAGTATCGCAATCGTTATGCATTATTGGATCAATTAAAAGTGGCGATACAAGCGCAGTTAGCCTCTTTAAACTAACAGTCAACTCATCTTGGCATTTAGCGTGCCATATTTGTTACATAGTGCCCGGTTAACTACCGCAATGAAAGCGGCAAGCAAATTCGAGATTATTGGATTTGCTTGAAGCGCTGAATTAACAGGATAATAATATAAAAAAATAAGAGTAGGGAATAAAATATGTATTTTGGTATTTTAATTGCATTGGTGCCATTGTGTATTGGTTATTTGATTAAATTCAAACAAGAAAAATGGCTAGCCAAAATTAACCAAATCCTAAGTTGGATGGTCTATTTTATTCTCTTTATAATGGGTTCTGAGCTGGCGCAGTTAGATGATCTAACCACGAATTTACAACATATCTTATTTTATACTGCCATTATTTTTGTCTGCACATTCGGTAGTAATTTTATTTTCTTAATGTTATTCGATCTCTTCCTGCCTTGGAGAACTTCGCACACTAAGCAAAGCTATGATTCTCGTTTTAAAATGATATTGGAGTCGCTACGGGTCTGTATTGCTTTAATCTTAGGTTTTATTGTCGGTCTTTTTCCATTATTTATATGGCAATACAGTGAAAACATTATTCAAGTTGTGTTAGTGTTTCTGTTGTTGCTGATTGGTATTTCATTGCGCAGTAACAATATTTCACTCAAGCAAATTTTACTTAACAAGGTGGGTATTGCAACAACCTTAATTGTTATTATCAGTACCTTTTTAGGTGGAATTATTGCGGCATTAATTTTACATCTACCATTGCCAGTTGGATTGGGGATGTCGTCCGGATTTGGTTGGTATTCCTTGTCTGTTATTTTGATGACTAAAGCACAAGGCCCAATTATCGGCAGTGCCACTTTCTTAAACGATATTTTACGTGAACTTTGTGCCATTATTGTTATTCCAACCTTAATCGGACGCTATAAATTGACCGCACTTGGGTTGTGTGGCGCCACCTCAATGGATTTTACTTTGCCCATTTTGCAAAAAGGGGCAGGGATAACCATTGTGCCTCCGGCGATTGTACAAGGTTTTTTACTGACGTTGTTGATGCCGATTTTTATGACTTTGTTTAATTATGGGTTTTAAAGTTGAGGTTTTTAGAATTACGGTTTTTAAAACGGTGGTTTTATACTGAAACGTGGGTGTTTTCTGAAAGTTCTTGTCAAGGTTTTTACTTTTATTGAAAGTTTTTTAATCCGCAGGTTTCGGACGCTGTTAATTGGTTGATATTTTCAGTTCAGTGCCTGCGTCCGAATTAGGGGGATTTTGTGCGAAATCCCCCTAATAACCCCCTCGCAGCACCACCCAAAGCGGTCTTCGACTGCCCTCCGCCTTCGTTCGGTTTTAACGCACCGGCGCTGATTTGTTCCGGACAAAGCAGCGCCTCGCCAAACATCCTTGTTTGGCGTGCTAACCTCTCTCAGTTGTCGGCGCTTTGTGAAGGTGGGGGTTGGTGCACTTGTTTGTTTTTGTGGAAGGTCATGGTAAGCCGTTTGAAAAAAGTAATGGAGTTCAAAATACAAACTTTTTAAACCCTTTTTTTTAGCTAAAAATAAAACCATTAAAAATCAATATATTGCAAAATCGTTAGAAAAAAGGGTTTTTAAACTTAAAATTGCTCTTTGTGTTTTTATAAACGATGTTTATAGTATGTAAGATTCTACTTCACGGCTGCATAAGCCGTTTAGAAAAGTCCTGCTGCACGTCAATAGCCAATGTTAGACTTCACGGCTGCATAAGCCGTTTAGAAAACCAACGGTGTGCCCGACGGACATATAGCTGGCTTCACGGCTGCATAAGCCGTTTAGAAATATAACACCCGATCTACCGTCTGGAGTGTATTCTTCACGGCTGCATAAGGGGGTTTAGAATATTTTTGAAATATCTAAAACTTTTGTTTTTATACTGAAACATAGGTGTTTTCTGAAAGTTCTTGACAGTGGTTTGTGTTTTTTGCTTAAACACCTATATTTTCTGAAACTTCTTTACAAGGTTTTATACTTTAATTGAAAGTTTCGGGTTTTTGGTTTGTAGGTTTCGGACGCTGTTGATTAGTCGATAATTTCAATACGATGTCAGCGTCCGAATTAGGGGGATTTTGTGCGAAATCCCCCTAATGACCCCCTCGCAGCGCCACCCAAAGCGGTCTTCGACTGCCCTCCGCCTTCGTTCGGTCTTAACGCACCGGCGCTGATTTGTTCCGGACAAAGCAGCGCCTCGCCAAACATCCTTGTTTGGCGTGCTAACCTCGCTCAGTTGTCGGCGCTTTGTGAAGGTGCGGGTTGGTGCATTTGTTTGCTTTTGGGAAAGGTCATGGTAAGCCGTTTGAAAAAAGTAATGGAGTTCAAAATACAAACTTTTTAACCCCTTTTTTTTAGCTAAAAGTAAAAACATTAAAAATCAATATATTGCAAAAGCGTTAGAAAAAAGGGTTTTTAAACTTAAAATTGCTCTTTGTGTTTTTATAAACGATGTTTATAGTATGTAAGATTCTACTTCACGGCTGCATAAGCTGTTTAGAAACCAAAAATAAAAAATGTTCGCATGCGAACAAACTTCATGGTTGCATAAGGGGGTTTAGAATATTTTTGAAATATCTAAAACTTTTGTTTTTATACTGAAACGCGGGTGTTTTCTGAAGGTTCTTGACAGTGGTTTGTGTTTTTGCTTAAACACCTATATTTTCTGAAAGTTTTTGACAAGGTTTTACTTTTTTTGTAAGTTGCACGTTTTTTGTACGCAAGCTTCGGACGCTGTTGATTGGTCGATATTTTCATTTCAGTGTCTGCGTCCGAATTAGGGGGATTTTGTGCGAAATCCCCCTAATAACCCCCTCGCAGCACCACCCAAAGCGGTCTTCGACTGCCCTCCGCTTTCGTTCGGTCTTAACGCACCGGCGCTGATTTGTTCCGGACAAAGCAGCGCCTCGCCAAACATCCTTGTTTGGCGTGCTAACCTCGCTCAGTTGTCGGCGCTTTGTGAAGGTGCGGGTTGGTGCACTTGTTTGCTTTTGTGGAAGCTAATGGTAAGCGGTTTAAAAATAGTAGTGGAGTTTAAAGTACTAACTTTATAAACCCTTTTTTTTAACTAAAAATAAAACCATTAAAAATCAATATATTGCAAAATCGTTAGAAAAAAGGGTTTTTAAGCCTAAAATTGACCTTTATGTTTTTATAAACGATGTTTATAGTATGTGAGATTCTACTTCACGGCTGCATAAGCCGTTTAGAAAGTTGACTCGGCAACTTCTTCAGCAAATGCTGCCTTCACGGCTGCATAAGCTGTTTAGAAACCAAAAATAAAAAATGTTCGCATGCGAACAAACTTCATGGCTGCATAAGGGGGTTTAGAATATTTTTGAAATATTTAAAACTTTTGTTTTTATACTGAAACGTGGGTGTTTTCTGAAAGTTTTTGTCAAGGGTTTGTGTTTTTTGCTTAAACACCTATGATTTCTGAAAGTTTTTGACAAGGTTTTATACTTTAATTGAAAGTTGCGATTTTTTGGTATTGTGGTTGTTTTGGTGATTTTGGGTTGGTTAACTTTATCGCTGGTTGTGGCTTTGCGATAAAGTTTTGGTTTTGGTGTTGTGCCGGTTAGTTTGTGTGGTTTTATTTTTATGGGGTGTTTGGTTGTCGGGGTAGGGTTAGGTTGCTGGTGTCTACGCCTTCAATTTGCAGTAATTTTATTTTTTTATCGATGCCGCCTGCATAGCCGGTTAGGTTGCCGTTTGTTCCTATCACTCGGTGGCAGGGGATGATGATTGAGATTGGGTTGTGTCCGACTGCGCCACCAACCGCTTGGCTGGACATCTGTTGTTTATTTAGCGCTGTTGCGATTTGTTTGGCTATGTCGCCATAGGTGATAAGTTGTCCATAAGGGATTTTACACAAGATATCCCAAACTAAATAGCGAAACGGGGTGCCTTTTGGGGCTAGTGGTAATTGGTTGATAGCGGGGTTTTTGCCGGCAAAATAGTCATCTAACCAATGTTTGGTTTGATTAAAGATCGCTAAATTTGCTTGTTCTTGCCACTTTTTTACTGCCATATCGCCAAAATATTTTTGTCCTTCAATCCATACACCTACTAATTTATTTTGATGACTAGCTAGGGTGATGTTGCCCATTGGTGAGGCGTAGTTGGTCGAGTAGTACATGATCTTTCCTTGTTATATAGATTAGCTGTTGGCAAGCTATTATAGCCTGATCTTAAGATTAAGGTGGTTTGTTTTTTATTTTTTATGAAAGAAGATTATTGGTGTTTGATATCTTTTTATTTTGATTATTTGATTAACGCTATCGCTATAACTGCCAGCAGAACAATAACCAATAAACGCTTTTATTATCCAGCATAATATGAGTGCTATAAGAAAAGTATGCGGTCTGCGATTTTATTGGTGGTGATAGTTCGGCGGTTTTGGCTGATAAGTCAATGACTCACTGGTGTGAGCCATTGGTTATTGTACTTTTTACTTGCTTAAGGTTTTGCCTTTTTCTACGTAGCTCATGTCGCCTAAACTTTCTACGATAAATTTACCGTCGTCGGTGTAGCGAATTTTGGTCACACTGGCGTTACCTAATCCGGCGGTAATCGGTTGGTCTTGCATCTCTTCGACCATTGCCATGATCGCCATGCCATGAGTCACAACTAATACGTTACCACCGCCTTGCGCTTGTGCTTGTTTTGCAATGGCTTTTAAGGCGGTTTGCATACGTGTTTTGACTTTATTGTAATTTTCCGCTTCGCCGGATTTTTCAACTGCTGCAATGGCATCCATCATTTTGTTTAAGGTGATTTTTCCTTTACCAAAATCTTCCATTAACGCTTTATCCGATTCGTAGCCTAAATGCTGAGCAGCGGGCGTCCACATATTGGGATCGAGATCGCCTTCGAAGTCACCAAAACAGGTTTCTCGTAGTGCTTCCATTTCGTTTATGTTTATCGGATCGCCTTTGGTTTCTAATATGATGCGGGCAGTTTGTCTTGCTCGTCCTAGATCGCTTGAGTAAACTGCAATAAATTTCATATCGCCTAATCCGCGTCCAAGTTGCTGTGCTACTTCAATGCCCGGTTTGGTTAATGGTGTGTCAGACCATCCTTGAGCACGATGTACGTTGTTAAACATTGTTTTACCATGGCGAGTAAAATATAAGTTGACCTCTTGCGCAAAGGCTTGCGATGCTAATGAGGCTGCCACAACGACAATACTGATAAGTTTGATAATTTTTTTCATACTTTCATCCTTTTCTTAAAATAAATTAAATCGATAATCAATCACGGTTTCAGCCGATAGCGTTGGTGAGCGTTGTGCTTTGCCGTCTCTGAGTTTTGGGGTGACATCAGAACTGCTGATTGTTTTGTATGACCAGCCATAACCTGCTTTAGCTAAAATCGATAAGTTTTTGAAAGTGCCACTGGTCGGTTTAAAGATATTAAAGACGTTAATTTCACCGTTTTTTAGGGTTTGGTGTTTATAGTTAAATCTGCCGTAGTTCATATACAAACCGGTAGTATTATCTTGCACAAAGTCGTAACCTAATACCGCTGATAATACCAGTTCGCCATCTCGCATATAATCAGCCCCGGCGGCGGCAAGTCCGTTAAAGCGTCCACGGGTATTTTTGCCTAGATGTCGACCGTAAAAGCCAATTGCATTATGTTTGTTGGCATCGGTATAAGCCAGACCGAGTTTAACGCTCCAATCATCTTCTTTCCATTGGGCATCGGCGGCATAGTGCCATGCGTGATCTTCAAACTCTTTTTTGCTTTTTGACATGGCATCATAATTTTTTAAAGCATAACTACCGTATAACTGCGAGCCTAAGGTTAATTTGTTGGTTGGCTTGTAAGTTAACTCAATAGCATGACGTCTTAAATAGTCTTTAGCGACACCATATGAGTAGTCGATTTTTGTGGTGCTATCTTGATAAGCGATTTCAGCCGTTGAGATATGGTCGATGACGCTTTTGCGATCATTACTCATAAAATGCACTTTTTTGGCTGATTCACGAGGATAGGCACTATCAATGCGAGCAAATGAGAAAGCGAGCTTGTCAACGTTAAAAATCCCACTGTAACCGAGGTAGCTGTTGCGAGTTAAATGTTGGGATGAGCTGATAATGCCCAGATCTTTTAAACTTTGCCAGCCAACTTTACCGTTGAATTTGATGTTGTCATTTCCCAGTTTGATTTTGATATAGCGCTGGGTGAATTTATTAAATCCGTGGGCGTTATGTTTGCTGTAGCCTTTGCCGTCGTTATACAGTAAATTACGGGTGGCAAAGTAGTCACTTGCACCAAGTTTTATCACATTGTCATAAGTAACATCAAAACCTAGGGTATCAAATAGGTATCCCGATTTATAATTGAGGGTAAATGCTTGCCCCCAAGCGCTGTGAACTTCTTTGGGCTGGGATGCGTTCTCTTTTAAGTATTTCCAATGATTACGGGTGGAAAAATCGAGCTTGCTATCGTTAAAAAAGTGATTATCGAACATACCGGCTGATGAACTTACGTCATTGGCCAGTACTGAACAACTCAGTAGGCTTAGAAGTGCCAGTGGTAGGTATTTCAGTTTTGTCGTCATATCCTTTGTCCTTGTTTCCTAAAATAAACCTAAATGCCAACTTGTGAGAGGGCTAACTCCTTAAGTTAGGATTAAGGTGTTATCTGCTAAGTGCAGTCATCATTCAAGATAAAATTGATTTGTGCGATGTGTTTACCTGTTTTTTGTCTGTTCTTGCCTTATGTTAACGAGTGTTTAATGCAACGTTTTTTAGTCGCTATGATCGATTGAGATCATCGGCGCTAAACTTGCTGCATTTGCCCATTGCTGGTAAATAACCGGATGATGCGACTTCCTAATCTTTGTCTGTACTTTCAAGCTTTCGATAATCTGCAAGTCGCTGGTATTTCGCCTTTTGGCGTTATTTAAAGCAGCTATCGATCGGCTTTCGGTTTGTTGTTCCATAACAATTTATTCATCCGGTTTAATTTTTCGATCCTTTGCGTTTGATGCGAAAAAGATTGATAAGCCGATAGCCCATAACTTAGGCTATCGGGCTAGTGTTATTTTAGTACCGCTCCTTTTGATGCAATGACCGATTTGTACCAGTAAAAACTTCTTTTCTTATATCGTTTTAAAGATCCGGTGCCGTCTTGGTTAAGATCCACATAAATAAAGCCGTAACGTTTTGTCACTTCGGCTTTAGATGCACTAATTAGATCAATTGGTCCCCAACTGGTGTAACCCATGACCTCGACACCGTCTTCAATAGCTTCACGGATTTGAACTAAATGATCATTCATATAGTTAATACGATAATCATCGTTTATAGTGCCGTCGGTTTCTAATTTGTCTTTTGCGCCTAATCCGTTTTCCACAATAAAGAGCGGTTTTTGATAACGTTCATAGAGCATATTTAATAGATAGCGAATGCCGACAGGATCGATCTGCCAACCCCATTCAGATGCTTTTAGATAAGGATTCGGTACCATATCTAAAATATTACCTTTGGTTTTAAGCGACGGATCCGCCGTTGCACAGCAACTCATGTAATAGCTAAATGAGACAAAATCGACAGTGTTTTTGAGATCTTGAGCATCTTGCTCAGTAATGGTTAACTCAATACTGTTTTGTTTAAAGTAACGATGCATGTAGGTTGGATAGTAACCACGGACTTGAACATCACCAAAAAATAGCCAGCCGTGGTTTTCTTGATGAGCTGCCCATACATCTTCAGGTTTCGGGGTAAGAGGGTAGGCAACAGCGCCTAATAACATGTTACCGATTTTGGCATCCGGTATGATTTGATGACACAATTTTACCGCCCGTCCACTGGCCACCAGTTGATGATGAATGGCTTGATAGATTTGCTGTTTACTGCTGTTACGATCTAAGCCCACGCCGGTAAATGGTTCGTGCAATGACATGTTGATTTCATTGAAGGTTAACCAGTATTTGACTTTCTCTTTATAGCGTTCAAATACAACTTTGGCATAATGGGTGAAAAATTCAATCACTTGCCGATTACCCCAACCACCATATTGCGTGACTAAGTGATAAGGCATTTCATAATGCGATAGTGTGACTAATGGTTGGATGTTGTGTTTAGCCATTTCGTCAAATAATTTGTCATAAAAAGCTAAACCTTGTTCATTTGGCTGTTGTTCATCCCCGTTAGGAAATATCCGCGTCCATGCAATAGATACACGTAAGCAGCTAAAGCCCATTTCAGCAAATAGCGCTATATCTTCCGGATAGCGATGATAAAAATCAATCGCTGTATCTTTTATGCTGTTGATCTGATGCTGATTGCGATCGATTATTTCGCCAAATAAGCCGTTTGGTGTACAGTCGGACGTTGATAGACCTTTACCGTCTTGACGATAAGCACCTTCCACTTGATTGGCGGCAATTGCGCCCCCCCAAAGAAAATCGTTAGGAAACGTTGTTGACATGTTTTACTCCTTATTTGCGATTAATGCTAGTAATGCGTCACCACTTTCAATATTGCTTTGCTCTGTCATGCAAAAGATATCTTGATAATTATCTGTGTTGGTAATAATGATTGGTGTAGTCATGGCAAATCCGGCTTTTTTTATGGCCTCAATATCGAAGCTGACTAATAGATCACCTTTTTTGACTTTATCACCTGCTTGGACATGCGATTGAAAATGTTGACCGTCTAATTTAACGGTATCAATACCAATATGAATCAATATTTCAGCGCCACTTTGGGTTTGTAAACCTATAGCGTGTTTAGTTCTAAATAGCGAAACGACTTCACCATCGTCCGGGGCAAGCGCTTGTCCAACTGTTGGCTCTATTGCGATACCTTTACCCATTAATTCGCCGGCAAAGGTTGGATCGTTCACTTCGCTTAAAGGCAAAATGTTGCCGGTTAACGGGCTAAAAATGGTGGTTGCATTGGCGCTCGCTTGTGCATGGCTGTGTTGACTGGTGTTATTAGCGTGCGCATTATCTGTGTTTTCATTCTCACTATTTGCATCTTGTAAGATCGATTTATCTTTAGGAATACCAAATAGATAGGTCACAATTAAGGCTAAAGTAAATGACAGCACACAACCAATGACCACGGCATAAAATTGCTCATTAATGCCAGTTTTAGGGATCAGTTGTAAGAATGAAAAGATATTAATAAAGCTAAAGGAGTAAATCACACTGTGGTAGTAACCGACAATGCCACCACCGACAACGGCGCATAAACAACCGATGATAAATGGTCTTTTTAACGGCAGGTTAACCCCGTAAATAGCCGGCTCAGTCACACCAAAGATGCCCGATAAGACCGAAGAGCTGGCTAATGCTTTAAATTGTTTGTCTTTGGCACGTAACATCACCGCTAACACAGCGCCGACTTGGGCAAACACCGCCGGAAATAAGATCGGTAACATAAAATCTTCTTGATAAACCGCAAGGTTATTTAAGGCAAATGGAACCAGTCCCCAATGAATGCCGAATATAACCATAACTTGCCATATTGCCGCTAAAATCATTGAGGCTATAATCGAGTTCAGTCCATAAACAAAGATAATGCCGTCGGCAATAAGATTACTGACGTAAGTCACCAAAGGTCCAATGACTGCAAAGGTGAGTGGCACAGTGATGATAATGCCCAGTAGTGGCGCAATAAACTTTTTAAACGAGTCATGCATAATTTTATTAAAATTGCGTTCTAAGAGTGAATAGAACCATGCAGCTAAAATTATTGGAAAGACAGATGAGGCATACGGAATAAGTTCAATTGGAATTGAAAATAATTCGGTACTAAGGGAAAATTCCCCTGCCGGCATCATGCTGGCTATGGTTGGGTGGATAAGTGCGCCACCAATTGCCATACCCACGTAAGGGTTACCACCAAATTTTTTCACCGCCGAAAATCCTAAAATAATCGGTAGGTAATATAAAGGGGCGTCACTTATTGCAAATAAAAATTGATACGTTGAGGTATTTTCCTGCACGATATTGCTGATAAGCAAAACCGATAATAGACCTTTTAATATCCCGCCGGCAACTAGTACTACCAGCACCGGAATAAAGATCCCCGATACTAAATCGATTAGTTTAGAAAATAGACCTGTTTTTTGTTTTGAGGAAGCTTGCTCATTATTTTTGTCGTTTAAGTTGGTCAGTTGCATAATGTCATTAAATACATCTGCAACGTTATTGCCAATCACAACTTGAAATTGTCCGCCACTTTGAACAACCGTTATAATGCCGTTTTGTTTTTTTAATGTATCGGCATCGGCCAGGCTTTCATCTTTTAAGACAAATCTTAGTCGGGTAGCGCAGTGTACCAGACTGATAATATTGTCTTTGCCACCGATTTGGTTAATGATTGATTCGGCAAGTGCTCTGTTTTTCATACCTTATCCTTATTTTTATGCAAAAAAAAACCTAGCTCCCTTTTATTCAAGGAAGCTAGGTTTTGCTTGCAAAGTAGAATCATTCTATTTTGCAATAACAATCCAAAAACTGATGTATTTAGGCTAACATAAATTTTGCGACCTAGGTATTAATTCCGATATTGTGTTTTGGAAATTGTGATTTATATCACATTATGTTTTTTTTAATTCGTTGCGCAGTCTTTCGATATGAATGGTTAGATATAAACTTTCGTCATCGCTAAGGGGATGTGAATAGTGTTGGATTAAATGCAGATCAATTTGTTTAGTGCATTGGTAAGCTTGTTCGTATTTTTTTCGAATTAATTCATATAGCGAGGCGTCTTGTTCGGGGTGTTCGGTTTGGCTCAGTATGCGATGTGAAAAGAATTTCAAATGAGTGATAAACCGCTGATAGGACAGACAATCTTCATCATACTCAAACTGAAAGTGATATTTTACAATGTTTAAAATTTCACGCATGATTTTGGTCATTTTAACAATGTTGGGCATGGTGTCATTGAGCTGCGCATTGATAATATGAAAGGTGATAAAGCCGGCTTCGTCTTCCGGTAAATCGACATTTAATCGTTGTTTTATCACTGATAATGCATATAAACCGATTTGAAACTCTTTAGGGTAGAGTTTTTTGGTTTCCCATAAAAAACTATTTGGAATATCAAACCCTTGTTTATGTCGTTCTATGGCAAAATGGATATGATCGGTGAGTGAAATATAGATACTATCTTGCAGTTTGCCTTCTAATAACAGCTTTGCATGATTAATAATCACTTCTGTTGTTGTTAATATTTCAATGGGAATTTCAGAGAGTAATTCAGCAAATCGGGGGAGGGTTTCGTTATTGGTTAATGAGAACTGTTTTTCAATCAAATCACTATCAATTAAGTCGCCTTCTCGCTTTTTAAAACCCACGCCACGACCGGTAACGATGAGTTCATTACCCTTCGCATCTAACGTAACAACGACATTATTATTAAGAATTTTATGAACTTTCATACACTGCTGCTTGTTTTTTCTATATCGGTATTATGTATAGTGAGCAAAAAATAGGAAGTAAAAAATTGAAAAAATGTGATAGGTGTCATATTTTTAGTGAAATTTTGTTGCTTATTTCAAAAAAAAGCTAACAAAAAACCCGATACCGTTAACGGCATCGGGCTGATATTTGCAAAGATTATTGCGCAAGGAGTTTATTCATCGTTTGAATAAATTTACTTGGATCATTTAGTGAGCCTTTTTCGGCCAGTAGTGCTTGATCTAACAATAGTTCGATCCAATCATTAAACGCTGTTTCATCTTGCGTGTCGGCAATTCGTTTCACCAATTTATGATCAGGATTAATTTCAAACGTGTAGTTGATCTCAGGTGCTTTTTGGCCGGCTGAGGCTAGTAATTTTGCCATTTGAGTCGACATTTCATCAGCACTTGTGGTCACAATGGCTGGGGTATTGGTTAAGCGGTGGGTTAATTTCACCTCTTTAACTTTATTACCTAAAACGTTTTTAACCCGTTCAATAAATGGCGCTAACTCTTTTTCAACTTCTTTTTGATCTTCACTATTTTGATCAGCAAGTTTTTCGATAGATTCGTCTGATTTACTGATTGATTGGAATTGTTTTCCGTCAAATTCAGTTAAATGACTCATCATCCACTCATCAACACGATCAGAAAGCAGTAATACTTCAATGCCTTTTTTGTTGAATAATTCAAGATGAGGACTATTTTTTGCTGCGCCGTAGCTGTCAGCGGTAATATAGTAAATCTTGTCTTGACCGTCTTGCATGCGGCTGATGTAGTTCTCTAAACTGACTGTTTGCGCATCGCTGTCGTTATGGGTTGAGGCAAAACGTAATAATTTAGCAATTGCTTCACGGTTGGTGAAGTCTTCACCGGTACCTTCTTTTAACACTAAGCCAAATTCACCCCAGAATTTTTGATATTGTTCCTGGTCGTCTTTAGCTAATTTTTCTAGCATTTGTAATACACGTTTGGTACAGGCATTACGTAAACTTTGCGTAACTTTGTTATCTTGCAATATTTCACGTGACACGTTTAACGGTAGATCATTTGAATCAATTAAGCCTTTCACAAAACGTAAGTAATTAGGCATAAATTGTTCAGCATCATCCATAATGAAAACACGTTGCACATAAAGTTTTAATCCGTGTTTATTATCTCGATTCCACATGTCCCATGGTGCATTTGCCGGGATATAAAGTAAGCTGGTATATTCTTGTTTACCTTCTACACGGTTGTGGCTCCAACTGATTGGATCGGCAAAATCGTGTGACAAGTGCTTATAAAACTCTTTATATTCATCATCGGTAATTTCTGATTTGCTACGTGTCCAAAGCGCTTGTGCTTTATTGACTTTTTCCCATTTTACTTCTTTGCTCTCTTCATCGGTCGTTTGAACTTCGACAGATAATGAGATGTGATCAGAATATTTACTGATAATTGAGCGTAAACGCCAATCTTCTAAAAACTCTTTTTCATCAGCTTTTAAATGTAAGGTGATCTCTGTACCACGAGTGTCTTTAGTGGTATCAGATAGGGTATATTCGCCTTCACCGGTAGACTCCCACATCACTGCTTCATCAGCTTGTGCGGTTGCTGCGCGGGTTTTTACGGTCACTTTATCAGCTACAATAAAGGCGGAGTAAAAGCCAACCCCAAATTGACCGATTAATTGGCTGTCTTTGGCTTGATCACTGCCGATAGATTCTAAAAATGCTTTGGTGCCTGATTTAGCAATGGTGCCTAGATTTTCGATGACTTCATCACGGGTCATCCCGATACCATTGTCAGAAATGGTTAAGGTGCCGGCCTCTTGATTTGTCCAAATTCGAACACCGAGATCAGCATCACCGGCATAAAGATTTGGGTTTTCCAGCGCTTTAAAACGTAGTTTGTCAGCCGCATCCGATGCATTAGATATTAATTCTCTTAAAAAAATCTCTTTATTGGAATATAAAGAGTGAATCATTAAATGGAGAATCTGTTTAACTTCGGATTGAAAGCCTCGTGTTTCTGTTCCTTGCTTACTCATTAACTAGTACCTCAATTAAAATTAATAGTCTCAAATAACAATTAGGCGAAAACTGATTGTGACAACAAAAAGACAATCTTACTCGCCGTAAGCTATGTTAAATGATTAACATTGATATAATGATTTGATTTATTGTTGTATTGTTATATGGGAATAAAATGAATGTTTTCAATAGCGGTAAATCAATATTGTTAACTGGTTGATGTTTTTTTGTTAAATCACCGGCATAAAAAAAGCCTTGTAAAGTACAAGGCTTTTAATATTGTGTTTAGATCTGATTAATGTTGTAATCCAAAAACAAGAATAGCAACAATTGCGATAGGGATAACAATTGAGGTTAACACTCGCCAAATTTTAAACCAGAAATTATTTAAGTTTAACTCTTCTTGGATGCGTTTTTGTTTCATCATATAAGCACCAAAAATCACCGTACCTAAACCGGTAATAGGTAACATGATTTTACTGGTGAGGTAATCAAGTGAATCAAAAATGTTTTTATCAAAGAATTTCACATCAGCCCATTTATTAAATGATAGGATACAAGCAATACCCAGCGCCCAAATAAGGATACTGATGACAATGGTTGCCGTTTTGCGTCCCATATGGGTTTTTTCTTCCAATAATTCGACCGTTGGTTCAAGTAGTGAAATCGAAGAGGTTAACGCCGCAAAGGTTAAAAAGATGAAGAATAAAATACCTAAAACGGTGCCGCCAATCATATTACCAAAGGCGATCGGTAGTGTAACGAAGATAAGACCTGGTCCAGCGGCAGGCTCTAAACCGTTGGCAAAAACCAATGGGAAGATTGCTATTCCGGATAATACCGCAACAACGACATCGAGTATCACCACTGTTCGGGCTGTTGATAATAAATCGACATCTTTACCAAGATAAGAACCATACGCCATCATAATGCCCATACCTAGTGATAAGCTGAAAAATGCATGGCCTAAGGCCGCTAAAATTGCGGTGCCGTTTAAGGCCGACCAGTTAGGGGTAAACAGGAAGTCACACGCTTTATAAAATGCAGGACCACTAGCATAAATAGCATAACCCACGAGTACTAACAGTAAAATACCTAAGCCTGGCATCATTAGTTTACAGCCACGTTCTAAGCCGGCACCAACGCCTAAGGCGACGATAAAGGCGGTGGCAAACATAAATACTGTATGCCATGTTAAAAGGCTACCGACATCAGCTTTGAAATTATCGAATATCAGCGCTGTTGTTTTGCCATTGACGCCTTCAAAAGTGCCTTTTGCTGCTAACACAATATAGTCAGTCGCCCAACCACCAATTACACTGTAGAATGATAAAATTAAAAATGAACCGAGAACGCCAATTATACCAACCCAACGCCAAGATTTTGAATGACCTTCAGAAACCGCAACATCTTCCATAGTATGGATTGGGTTTTTTTGCCCTCGACGACCGATTAGCCATTCTAAAACTAAAATAGGCATGCCAATAATAAACATGAAAAGTAAATAGGTGAGTACAAAAGCTGAACCACCCATTTGACCTGCCATATAGGGAAATTTCCAAATATTACCTAACCCCACCGCAGAGCCTGCCGCTGCAAGCATGAATCCCATGCGTGAGCTCCACTGTGAGTGACTTTTCTTCATAGTACCTGTACTCATGAATTTTCCTTTGATTCTTATTAAATAGTTTAATTTGCGTTTAGTTAAATTATGTATTAATTAAAAACTTTTAATCATGCCATGAAATTAGGCTATTCACAAGAAATCATTATAGCGATGAATTTTAGTTGTTTAAAAATTTAGCTGAAATGTAACTCAATATTAAAATGTAGCAGATGATCTATTGGAGCGTTTTGAGAATATTTAATAAACCGTAAAAGGTAAAAAAGAACCAGCATGGGCAAAAGAAAATGCTGATTCTGATTTTAAAAAAGAAAGTCAAAATGATGTTATAAATACCGAATACCACGTACATTTTACTCTTTTCAAGATTTTCATAACCGAGCGCTAAAAATGCATTGACTACCATTAAAACAAAGAATGGAAATGTCGCAATTGACATCAAAACAGCGTCCCCTAAAAATGGTATTTTCGCTATTTTCATTAACATACGTCGATCGGATTTTAGCGTGATAAACATTCTTCCAATTCCTTTTATTGATACCCGCTTTATCAATTATTGTTTATTTTTTAATGCTAAATTGTACACCATTTAACCTATAAGATTAAGAAGATTTTTTTGTCGATAAAACGATGTCAATGTTTGCGATTTTATTGATAATCAATCGTAGTTAGCATATAGTAAAATCCAGTTTTAAACTTTATTAACGCCAAACATGTCACAAAATATCGATATAAACGAAATCAATAAATTTTCACAATTAGCCGCACAATGGTGGGATCCAAATGGGCAATGTAAACCGTTGCATATCATTAATCCATTACGTGTTGATTATTTACTGCAACAATGCCAGTCACTCAATGGTAAAAAGGTATTAGATGTGGGGTGTGGCGGTGGCATCTTATCGGAAAGCCTAGCTAAGTTGGGCGCACAGGTCACCGCTATCGATCTGGCTGATGAGTCTTTAAATGTTGCCAAAGTGCATGCTGAGCAAAATGGATTAACTATTGATTATTTAAAACAGACGGTTGAAGCGCATGCTGAGCACTACAGCGCAAGCTATGACATTATCACTTGTATGGAGATGCTTGAACATGTGCCCGATCCTGCATCAATTATCGATGCCTGCGCCAAATTACTTAAACCGCATGGCAAACTCTTTTTATCCACCATTAATCGTAACAATAAAGCTAAATTGCTGATGATTTATGGTGCTGAATATTTAGCCCGATTAGTGCCGAAAGGTACCCATGATTTTAATCGATTTATTCGTCCTTCTGAATTAATGCTTTGGGTTGAGCAGGCGGGATTAACGGTTAAAGATATCATCGGTATGGAGTACCATTTACTGAGCAACCAATTTAAGTTGGGAGCGAATGTTGATGTAAATTACATCTTAATGGCGCAAAAATCAGAATAATATTAAAAGTGTGATCTAATTCTCATTTTAATGTTTTTTTCTAAAATTTTTCTTAATTTCCTCTATAATCGCCAAAGTTACCGATAACATGCGTTTTTTAACTGTTCAATCACAATAGCGCAAGTTAAAAACGCATTAATGATATGCAAAAGGTTAATTAAACGGTTAAATATCGCTTAACTAAACGCTATCTTAATCATAACGCTGTTACCTGAAACATAGCATTGTTTTTTTAGAGGAATAAAATATGCCGTTAATTATTATTGCCATTGGAGTGGCACTATTACTTATTTTAATGCTCCCACTTCGCCTTAATGGTTTTATTGCATTAATTTTGGTTGCACTGAGTGTTGGTGTGCTCGAAGGGATGCCGGTAATGGAAGTGGTCAAATCCATAAAAAATGGCGTAGGGGGAACGTTAGGTAGCCTGGCGTTGATTATGGGATTTGGCGCCATGCTCGGTAAACTTTTGGCCGATTGTGGTGGTGCACAACGAATCGCAACCACGCTTATTGCAACCTTTGGCGACAAAAAGATTCAATGGGCAGTCACCCTTACTGGCTTTATCGTGGGCTTTGCGCTTTTTTACGAAGTCGGTTTTGTCTTATTATTACCTTTAGTGTTAACCATTGCCGCTACGCTGCGCATTTCACCGCTTTATATTGGTATTCCAATGGCGGCTGCGTTATCGGTCACCCATGGATTTTTACCGCCACATCCGGGGCCAACGGCGATCGCTGAAATCTTCAAAGCCGACATGGGGCGCACCTTACTTTATGGCACAATTATTGGTATTCCAACGGTTATCTTAGCTGGCCCGATGTTGGCAAAATTGCCGTTTATTCGAGCCATTAATCATCCTATTGAAGAAGGGTTATACAATTCTCGTCAATTTACCGACGAGCAAATGCCAAGTTTTAGTGTCAGCGTGTTTACGGCATTAATTCCGGTGATATTGATGTCGATCCGGGCAGTTTGTGAAATGACGCTTGCTAAAGGAAACGTCATTTTACCTTATGTTGAGTTTTTTGGTGATCCGGTGATTGCCACGCTGATATCGGTGTTAGTTGCGGTATTCACATTTGGTCTTTGGCGTGGACGCTCCATGGCTGAGATCAATACAACAATTGTCGATTCGATTAAAATTATCGCCATGATGCTGTTAATTATTGGCGGTGGCGGTGCTTTTAAACAAGTATTGGTCGATAGTGGTGTTAAAGTTTATATCGAGCAAATGATGCACTCATCGACTGTTTCACCGCTAATTATGGCATGGTTAATTGCGGCATTACTGCGTTTAGCGTTGGGATCGGCAACGGTTGCAGCGTTAACTGCTGGCGGGATTGTGTTTCCGTTAATTGCGACTAGCGGCGTCAGCCCTGAACTTATGGTAATTGCCACCGGCGCCGGTAGTGTGGTGTTTTCACATGTTAATGATCCGGGTTTTTGGCTGTTTAAAGAGTATTTTAATTTAAGCATTACCGAAACGATGAAGTCATGGTCTTTATTAGAAACGGTGATTTCGGTTTGCGGATTAGTTGGGTGTTTAATTATTGAGATGTTTATTTAATAATTTAGATCTTCAATAGTGTAGGTTTTTAGTCCGCAGGTTTCGGACGCTATTTATTGGGCGATATTTTCATTTCGGTGTCTGCGTCCGAATTAGGGGGATTTGGTGCGAAATCCCCCTAATGACCCCCTCGCAGCACCACCCAAAGCGGTCTTCGACTGCTCTCCGCCTTCGTTCGGTCTTAACGCACCGGCGCTGATTTGTTCCAGACAAAGCAGCGCCTCGCCAAACATCCTTGTTTGGCGTGCTAACCTCGCTCAGTTGTCGGCGCTTTGTGAAGGTGCGGTCTGGGGCATTTGTTTGTTTTTGTGAAAGGTAATAGTAAGCCGTTCAAAAAAAGTAGTGGAGTTCAAAATACAAACTTTATAAACCCTTTTTTTTAGCTAAAAATAAAACCCTTAAAAATCAATATATTGTAAAAGCGTTAGAAAAAAGGGTTTTTAAACCTAAAATTGCTCTTTGTGTTTTTATCAACGATGTTTATAGTATGTGAGATTCTACTTCACGGCTGCATAAGCTGTTTAGAAACTTCCGCTTTAACAACAGTCTTTTTATATCCCCTTCACGGCTGCATAAGCTGTTTAGAAAAATTGACTCTTTAATGTTCATGAATTGCGCATCTTCACGGCTGCATAAGCTGTTTAGAAACTTTTTTGCGCATCTGTTGCCATTAAAACTCCCTTCACGGCTGCATAAGCTGTTTAGAAAGATTCGGCTTGGCAGTTATCCGAGCGGGGCAACTTCACGGCTGCATAAGCTGTTTAGAAAATTCACCGTGCTTACGTTTTAGATCTGATGGACTTCACGGCTGCATAAGCTGTTTAGAAAAAACAAAAAATATCAGTCGTTAACCATTAACACTTCACGGCTGCATAAGCTGTTTAGAAACTTTATTTTGTGTGACTATTAACCCGTCTTGTCTTCACGGCTGCATAAGCTGTTTAGAAATATGCTCGATAGGACGAACTAACTTTATTTTACTTGAAAGCTGCATAAGCTGTTTAGAAAAAAGTCGTATGTTTCTGCCGTAAGATAGAGCGCTTTAAGGCTTAATAAGGGGGTTAGGATATTTTTGAAATATCTAAAACTTTTACTTTATACTAAAACGTAGGTGTTTTCTGAAAGTTTTTGGCAATGTTTTGTATTTTTGCTTAAACACCTATATTTTCTGAAACTTTTTGACAAGGTTTTTACTTTTATAAAAGTTGCATGTTTTTGATCTGCAAGTTTCGGACGCTGTTAATTGGTTGATATTTTCATTACGGTGTCAGCGTCCGAATTAGGGGGATTTAGTGCGAAATCCCCCCTAATGACCCCCTCGCAGCACCGCCCAAAGCGGTCTTCGACTGCCCTCCGCCTTCGTTCGGTCTTAACGCACCGGCGCTGATTTGTTCCGGACAAAGCAGCGCCTCGCCAAACATCCCTGTTTGGCGTGCTGACCTCTCTCAGTTGTCGGCGCTTTGTGAAGGTGCAATCTGGTGCACTTGTTTGCTTTTGTGAAAGGTAATGGTAAGCCGTTTAAAAAAGTAGTGGAGTTCAAAATACAAAGTTTATAACCCCTTTTTTTTAACTAAAAATAAAACCATTAAAAATCAATATATTGCAAAAGCGTTAGAAAAAAGGGTTTTTAAACCTAAAATTGCCCTTTGTGTTTTTATCAACGATGTTTATAGTATGTGAGGTTCTACTTCACGGCTGCATAAGCCGTTTAGAAAGTTATACCATTTGACAAAAACGTTATGCAGGTCTTCACGGCTGCATAAGCCGTTTAGAAATGTTCTATGAGCCTGTCCTCGCGATGTACAACCTTCACGGCTGCATAAGCCGTTTAGAAATGCCCACGCTTTCCCCCCACGCTGGAGCAACTCTTTTACGCTGCATAAAAGGTTTAGGATATATATTTGAAAATATCTAAAACTTTTGTTTTTATACTTAAACGTAGGTGTTTTCTGAAACTTCTTGTCAATGTTTTGAGTTTTTTTCTTAATCAATTATATTTTCTGAAGCTTCTTGACGAGTTTTTATGATTTTATGCTTAAACATCTTGTTTACTTAATGCCTTATTGGTTTTTTATCGATGTGGTGATTCGTCTTTTTAATAGCGATTATTTGTTCTGTTTTTCGATAAATAGCTGCTTTATTCAGTTGAATGGTGATGAGTCAATCATTATTACTAAATTTTGCTAGTCTTTTAATGGAAAGATAGGTAGAATGCTTCGGCAATATTTTATCAACAATTCAACTCAATGGTGAATATTGTCATGTCTCGTATAGTAAAAGAAGCCCTCACGTTCGATGATGTTTTATTAGTTCCTGCTCATTCAACTGTTTTACCCAATACTGCTGATATCAGCACTGAGCTTACCCAAACCATTAGATTAAATATTCCGATGCTGTCAGCAGCGATGGATACGGTTACTGAATCTGATTTAGCCATTGCTTTAGCGCAAGAAGGTGGTATTGGTTTTATTCATAAAAATATGCCGATCGAGGCGCAAGCTAATCATGTTAGGCGAGTTAAAAAACATGAAAGCGGGATTGTGCAAGATCCGGTCTCAGTTCTCCCAACTGCAACCATTAAGCAAGTTATCGATCTGGCAAAAGAGTATGGTTTTGCCGGTTTTCCTGTAATTACGCAGTCGCAAGAGTTAGTCGGGATTATTACTGCTCGTGATGTGCGATTTGCTACCGATCTCTCTTTACCAGTAACCGCAGTTATGACGCCAAAAGAGCGTTTAGTTACGGTTACAGAGGGTGAAAAACGTGAAATCGTGCTTAAAAAAATGCATGAACATCGGGTTGAAAAAGTACTGGTGGTGGATGATAAATTCCATTTAAAAGGTATGATCACGGTTAAAGACTATAATAAAGCTGAACAAAAACCAAATGCTTGTAAAGACGAGAAAGGTCGTTTACGTGTTGGCGCAGCGGTTGGTGCTGGTGCCGGTAATGAAGAGCGAATTGCGGCATTAGTTGAAGCAGGGGTTGATGTGTTGTTGATTGATTCCTCACACGGGCATTCAGAAGGGGTCTTAGAGCGTATCCGTCAAACTCGACAAGCTTACCCTGATTTACAAATTATCGGGGGCAATGTGGCAACTGCTGAAGGGGCTAAAGCATTAATTGAAGCTGGCGTAAGTGCGGTTAAAGTGGGTATTGGTCCCGGCTCAATTTGTACTACCCGTATCGTCACAGGTGTTGGGGTGCCTCAAATAAGTGCCATTATGGATGCGGTAGAAATGGCTCTAAAATATAATATTCCTGTGATTGCCGATGGCGGTATCCGTTTTTCCGGTGATATTGCAAAAGCCATTGCCGCCGGCGCATCGTGCGTTATGGTTGGCTCAATGTTTGCCGGCACTGAAGAAGCACCGGGCGAAATCGAACTATTTCAAGGTCGTGCTTATAAATCTTATCGAGGTATGGGATCGCTTGGTGCAATGGCAAAAGGCTCATCTGACCGCTATTTCCAATCCGACAATGCAGCCGATAAATTAGTACCGGAAGGGATAGAAGGGCGCATTGCTTATAAAGGCATGTTAAAAGAGATCATACATCAACAAATGGGCGGCTTACGTTCTTGCATGGGCTTAACCGGTTGTGCAACGATAAAAGATCTACGCACTCAATCAAAATTCTATCGTATCACAGGCGCTGGTATGAAAGAGAGCCATGTACATGATGTTCTCATCACCAAAGAGCCACCTAATTACCGTGCTGGTGCTTAATAAGCACACTTTAAATCACAAAAGCAAATCCAAATGGATTTGCTTTTTGTTAAGAAGTTTCAGAAAATACCCGCGTTCTAGTAAAAAATCAGTTTCTAATCTTATTAAATAGATCCCAACAGCATTCCCAAAATACTAAATCATCTAACTTACCCAAAACTCCCCAAACAGAAGAATAATAGTCAAGTTAGTATTAACGAAAATCCTTGTCAAAAACTTTCAGAAAATATAGGTGTTTAAGTAAAAACACAAAACATTGTCAAAAAGTTTCAGAAAACATAGGTGTTTAAGTAAAAAACACAACCAAAACAAGGATGTTTGGCGTGGCGCTGCTTTGTCTGGAACAAATCAGCGCCGGTGCGTTAAGACTGAACGAAGGCGGAGGGCGGTCGCTAAGACCGCTTTAGGCGGTGCTACTTAATCGCTTTAGCGACAATTTCCTGTGCTTCTTCCTGCAACGTTGCTAAGTGCTCATTACTGATAAAGCTTTCAGCATAAATTTTATAAGCATCTTCGGTGCCAGACGGGCGAGCGGCAAACCAGCCGTTTTCTGTCATCACTTTCAGTCCGCCAATCGGTGCATTGTTAGCTGGCGCAGTTGTTAAACATTGCGTGATTTTTTCACCAGCTAAAGTATCGGTGGTTAATTGGCTTGCATCAAGTTTAGATAACTTTTGTTTTTCGCTAAAGGTTGCCGGAGCTTGAATTCGACCGTAATAAGAGACACCAAATTTATCTTCCAGAGTTTGGTATTGTTCTTGCGGATTTTTACCGGTTTTAGCTGTCATTTCTGCTGCTAGTAAGCATAAAATAATACCGTCTTTATCGGTCGCCCAAACTTTACCATTAGTGCGTAAAAATGATGCGCCCGCACTTTCTTCACCGGCAAAGCCTAACTGACCGTTATACAGTCCGTCAGCATACCATTTAAAACCAACCGGATACTCTAAATAGGTTTTATGTAAGCTATTTGCCACCCGATCAATCATTGAGCTGGTGACTAAGGTTTTACCGATAGCGATATCTTTATGCCATTGCGGACGGTTTTGAAATAGATAATTCACACACGCTGAAAGGTAGGCATTTGGATTCATCAAGCCTTTTGGCGTAACAATGCCATGGCGATCGGAATCGGTATCATTACCAAAGGCGAGGTCAAATTGATCTTTTAACTTCAGTAAGCCAGCCATTGCCCAACGGCTTGAACAATCCATTCTGATGACTTCGTCATGATCAAGATGCATAAAGCTAAAGGTTGGATCGACTTTATCATTAACGATATCCAGATTGATGCCATATTTTTCAGCAATGCGTGGCCAGTAAGTGACGCTTGCGCCACCTAGCGGGTCAACACCAATACGTAGCGAAGAGGATTGAATTAATGACATATCAACGATATTTTCCAGATCATTAATATAATCGGTCTCGTACTCTTTGGTGTGAATATAATCTGAATTCAGCGCCTTTTCTAAGCTAACACGTTTAACGCCGTTTAATTGGCTTTTGAGTAATTCATTCGCTCGATTTTCGATCTGTTTGGTGATGTCGGTATCGGCTGGTCCACCATTGGTTGGATTATATTTTATTCCGCCGTCTTCCGGTGGATTGTGGGAAGGCGTAATGACAATACCGTCAGCAAGTTGCGCTGTTCGGCCTTGATTGTAAGTTAAAATTGCGTGTGAAATAACCGGCGTTGGGGTATAACCCCAATCACGAGCCATAACCACTGTTTGTTCATTGGCAACAAATACTTCAAGTACACTTTTTAAAGCAAGTTCAGACAAAGCATGGCTATCTTGACCAATAAAGCAAGGCCCCGTGATATTATTGGCTTTGCGATATTCGGCAATCGCTTGGGCAACGGCTAAAATGTGGGCTTCGTTAAACGTCCCTTTATTAGAACTACCACGATGACCAGATGTTCCAAAAATAACTAATTGGCTAGCATCATCCGTATCCGGTTTGATCTGATAATAGTTATTTTTTAAAGTTTCAACATTAATAAGGTCAGAAGCTTCAGCTAGTAATCCCGCGCGGCTTTGCTTTGCCATTTTATACTCCTTTTTCATATATAGTATTTTTATATTTTGCTAAACCTGTTAAACAGTGAACAACTCGATAGAGTGCTTTTAGCCTTTCATTTTAGGGTAAAAAAACATTAATAACTTGATTAATCATGTTTTCTGATATGCCCATATCACTCATGATTGATTCAATAATATAAATTTTTCTAGCCGTATTGGTATTACTGATAACCCAATAAGGAGTACCGACGATTTCTCGTGGTTTGGTATTTTTTCCCGATGTTTCTAATGACTCTTTGTCTTTAGCCAAATATTGTCTTTTGCTGCCGTGTAAAGAGGTTGCCGCAATTGCAAAGAGTGCGGGGTTGTAGTTATAAAGCGCACCTAATAATAATAAAAAGCGACTAATAATTGATTTTTCGTTGGTAAACGTTTCACTAGTCAATAAATTATTGAATATAGGATAGTGATTATCTGAATTCGATAGTTGATTTTGTTTAGCCGGTGAGGTTTGATTGATATTCAATAAACGCCGTAAAATACTCGATGCATCTTCGCCAATATGTTTAGTTTGACCTGCAATAAATTGGTATAGTTCTTCGTCGATTTCGATAGTCTTCATTAGTTACATATGCCTATTAAATTAGTTAACCGGACAACTTTCTACTGGAAGGTTGTTCAGATCTAAATGGTTTGCTGGTTTATCATTTAAACAATCTGAGCTGGGTGGCTCAGCAATTGTTGCCTCTTTATTTGTCTGCTTTTCATTAACTTCGTGACAGGCGGTTATCATAACCGATAATACTATTTGAAAAAATAACCGTTTCATATACTTATTGTATGGTAGATAAACTATTAAACGAGTATAACTCAAGTTAGCCATAAATTGTATTGTCGAATGCTAAAATAATGAAAATCATGTTGTTGTTTTGATAAAACAATATTATCCTTATGATGTTATAAAAAAATAATCTCAATCTATATGAGGAATTCAATATGAAAAAGATCATCGCGCTAACTATTTTAGCTACAATAATTACAGGATGTAGCAATAGTGATATCTATTCTGGCGATGTTTACACAGCAGATCAAGCCAAACAAGTTCAACATGTCAGTTATGGTACAGTTGTTTCGGTAAGAGCGGTTAAAATTCAAGCAAATTCAAACGGTAACAATCAAAATGTAATCGGTGCGCTTGGTGGTGCTGTGCTTGGTGGTGTTTTAGGTAATACTGTTGGTGGTGGTACAGGTCGTGTTTTAGCAACAGCAACCGGTGCTATCGGCGGCGCGGTAGTGGGTAATGCCATTGAAAATAAAGCAAATCAAGCAAATGCAGTTGAATTAGAGATTAGACCTAAAAATAGTGATTCCAATATTGTTATTATACAAAAAGGCTCGGTTAAAAATTTCTACGTCGGGCAACCTGTTCGTTTAGTTACTAACGGTAAACGTATTAGCGCCTCTCCGCGTTACGATTAATCTATTTTTAAACATCATGTAAAATAGCTTTCGCTCTTTTATCCTCGAGCGAAAGCTTCTCAGCCAGTCACACGCTATTCTATCTAATCACCGCAAGGCTTACAAAGCCGTTTAGACACTATCCGTTGATGCGCTGGAGTGGAATTATCCTTTACAGCTGCATAAGCTTTTTAGAAAAGCCCTAAATTTAATCAATTTAATTCTGTTCTCTTTACAGCTACATAAGCCGTTTAGAAAACTAAAGCTGGCTCAATCAGCTGTAAAATATTCCTTCACGGCTGTATAAGCCGCTTAGAAAAAAATCGTATGTATCTGTCGTAAGATAGAGCCTTTTATGGCTGCATAAGGGGTTTAGGATATTTTTGAAATATCTAAAACTTTTGTTTTTATACTTAAACGTGGGTGTTTTCTGGAAGTTCTTGTCAACGCTTTGTTTTTTGCTTAAACACCTATATTTTTTGAAAGTTTTTGACAAGGTTTTTACTTTCTTTGTAAGTTGCGGGTTTTTAATCCGCAGGTTTCGGACGCTGTTAATTGGTTGATATTTTCATTTCGGTATCTGCGTCCGAATTAGGGGGATTTGGTGCGAAATCCCCCTAATAACCCCCTCGCAGCACCATCCAAAGCGGTCTTCGACAGCCCTCCGCCTTTGTTCGGTCTTAACGCACCGGCGCTGATTTGTTCCGGACAAAGCAGCGCCTCGCCAAACATCCTTGTTTGGCGTGCTAACCTCTCTTAGTTGTCAGCGCTTTGTGAAGGTGCGGGTGGGTGCATTTGTTTGTTTTTGTGGAAGGTAATGGTAAGTCGTTTAGAAATAGTAGTGGAGTTTAAAATACAAACTTTTTAAACCTTTTTTTTTAGCTAAAAATAAAACCATTAAAAATCAATATATTGCAAAAGCATTAGAAAAAAAGGTTTTTAAACCTAAAATTGTCCTTTATGTTTTTATAAACGGTGTTTATAGTATGTGAGATTCTACTTTAAAGCTGCATAAGCTGTTTAAAAACGACCCACAACCGTGATTGTGTGCTCGGTATCCTTTAAAGCTGCATAAGCTGTTTAAAAATAATGAAATAGTATCTAAAAAAGCTATATCAACTTTAAAGCTGCATAAGCTGTTTAGAAAATTACTATAAACTTTTGAGCCGGAGAAATATTCTTTACAGCTGCATAAGCCGTTTTACTCTGGCATTGAAACACCTTCAATATTCACTCAGTTAGGCTTAATTTAAAGGCAATTTTCTGAAAAAAATTTGCCTGCCTATAAGCTTAAGTATAAACTCAATAAAAAATGTAAAATTAGCAAAAAAGGAACATTAAGCAATGCGTATATTACATACAATGATTCGAGTAGGGGATTTACAACGTTCAATTGATTTTTATACTCGTGTAATGGGTATGCGGGTGTTAAGAACGAGCGAAAATACCCAATATCAATACTCGTTAGCTTTTTTAGGTTATGGTGATGAATCAACTAGTTCGGTGATTGAATTAACCTATAACTGGGGAACAGATAAATATGACCACGGTACCGCTTTTGGGCATATCGCAATTGGCGTTGATGATGTGGCAAAAATGTGTGAAGAGGTTAAGCAAGCCGGCGGTAAGGTAACCCGTGAAGCGGGACCAGTCAAAGGTGGCAGTACCATTATCGCTTTTGTTGAAGACCCGGACGGTTATAAATTAGAGTTAATCCAAAATGATCAGGCCGATAAAGCGCTTGGTCACTAAAATCCTATCTGATGAGATATCGCCGAAGTTCGGCGATATTCCCTTTTTATTTGATCTAACAATGTGTAAGCAGTGCAATCGGCACGAGACTGACTAGTAGTTACTTATTTTTTCTCAGCTAACAGGTCAGATAACAATGTTTTATGAACGATAGCTTGCTTTGATTGTTCTAAGCTGGATGCTGTAATAATGGCATTTAAAGCTTGCAGTGATACATCAAAATCATCATTGATAATGACATAATCATATTCATTATAGTGAGATATCTCAGCTTGGGCTTTTGCCATTCTTTTATCGATGACACTGGCGTCGTCTTGTCCCCGTTTGATTAAGCGATTTTTAAGCTCTTTAAGTGAAGGGGGCAAAATAAAGATACTTTTTGCTTGGGGGAGCTGCTCTCTGACTTGCTGAGCGCCTTGCCAATCGATATCTAAAAAAACGTTAACGCCTTGTAGTAAACTTTGTTCTATTTCCGCTTTAGATGTACCGTAATAGTGATCAAATACCTTGGCATATTCGACAAAAGCATTTTCGTTAATCAGTGACTGAAAATGTTTAGGATCGACAAAATAGTAATGTTCACCATGCGTTTCACCAGGTCTAGGATCACGGGTGGTGTGTGAAATAGAAACTTTGGCCGGATAGTGATTTTTTTGCGCTAAATAAGCACGAATTAAACTCGATTTACCTGCACCACTTGGCGCAGAGATTATAAATAGGGTTCCAATATACATAGGTGTTTGCCACTTTTAATTTTGATAATCAGTTATTTAGATTGTCATTGAGACAGATTAAACGCTATTATAGCAAAGTTTAATCATAGATTGTGTCATATTATAGTTAAGCATCGCTGTTTATCGTATTGATAGGTGACTGAAATTTTACTTTAACGTAGGGTATTTCTGAAACTTCTTGACAAAAAGTGACCCGGTTTAAATCTCAGAATGGAAAATCAATAATTACAAAACCTGTAATTATAAAAACAATAATCACAAGAACAATCAATTACAATAACAATGTTATATTTGAGGGAGAATTATGTCATTGTCATTTAAAGATGGCGTTTATGCCTGTATTCCAACGCTATTAGGCTATATTGGGATTGGTATTGCTGCCGGTGTGGTCGGAAAATCGTCGCATTTATCGGTACTGGAAGTGACGTTACTGGCGGTAATTGTTTATGCCGGCGCGGCACAATTTATTATTGCCGGATTAATGCTGGTCGCAACGCCAATTACTGCCATTATTTTTACTGTTTTTTTAGTTAATTCTCGCCACTTTTTAATGAGCATGGCAACGGCGCCTGCTTTTCGTCAATATTCATTACTGAATAATATCGGAATCGGCACGTTATTGACCGATGAGAGTTTTGCAGTGGCGATGAATGCATTAAGTAATAAAGAGCCGATAAATGCCTCGTGGATGCATGGGCTTAATCTTACTGCTTATATTGCCTGGATTTTGTCTTGTCTGATTGGGGCGTTAATTGGTGAATGGTTGCCAAATCCGATGCAATTTGGTTTAGATTATGCGCTGGTCGCTATGTTTATTGGTTTACTCTATTTACAGTTGATCAGTGATAAAACTAAAAGCCTCAAAAATCGGTTGATTGTCATGTTAACCGTTGCGGTTATGTTAGTTTTATTGATGCGTTTTGTGTCACCAGAAATGGCGATTTTAATCAGTACTTTTGCTGGATGTTTTATGGGAATAGCAATGGAGCGTAACGCATGACAATTTATAGTTTACTTATTATTTTAGGATGCGGCATTGTTACTTGGCTACCGAGGGTGATTCCGTTTATGTTGGTGCGCAAATTACAATTACCGGATATGGTTATTCGGTTTTTATCCTACGTTCCTTTATGTATTTTAACGGCACTGTTTGTGCAAAATCTGTTTGTTGCAAAACAAGGGCAATTTCCTGATCTAAATATTGAATACTGCTTAGCAACAATTCCCACAGTTATTGTGGCGATTGTAACTAAAAATTTAATGTGCATTGTGGTTTGCGGTGTGGTGGCTATGGCACTGATTCGTTATTTTATGGTTTAAACGTTTATTGAAGATAAAAAAACAGGGCTATTGCCCTGTTTATCTGATTTGTGTTTATGTTCTTTCTTTATATTCAAGCTTTTCAATCGATTTTAGCATCTTAGCTGATTCGGCTGTTTGACCTAATTCGTTAAGATAGAAAGACATCGCTTTTTGATAAGCCACATTATTCAAGATTGCTTTTGGTTGCGACTTCCACCATTTGATTAACGCAAGTGGATCACTATTTTTAGACAACTGTTTAATGCGGCCAATGTAAGCGGCTTGTTTTAGCTGGTCTAAGTGAGCGTCACTATAGGCGTTGGTTTTATACATAGTCGGTAGTAAGTCGATTATGGCTTGATAATCACCAACTGAGTAATAGAGCTGATCGGCCAATCTTAACACTTCGTTGTTACGTGGTTTTTCATTTAACAGTTTATCGATTAACACTCTGGCTGAACCATATTCATGATTTTTAAGTTGTAGTCTGACTTGCACTAATTGGAAAGCAAATAACTCTTTATCATCAACTACTTTGGCGGCTTTTTCTAATAACTGATTGGCGGAAATGATTTGATTGCTGTCAATTTGTGCTTGCGCTGCAAGTAGATAAGACAGTGCACTATTATTGGCGCCTTTGGCACTTTTGGTAAAGAGTTTAGCGGCTTGTTGATAATCTCCTTCAAGTAAGGCAATCTGCGCTTGTTCTAATTGCTTTCTTGATTTTTTAGGCGATTTAAAACGTAACCAATTACCTAATGCGGTTTTTGAATTGAGGATCTTTTTAAAAAGATAATTTAATATGTAGAGAATCAGCATGGCAAATAATACGAGTATCACAAATGTATTAAAAGACATGCTGATTTTGTATCCCGCCACTTCAAATATGGCAGAGCCTTGATGTCCCTGTAATAGTGGTCCGAGGAAAAATCCGCCGACTAATACTAAGAAAATAATCAATATTTTTATCATTATTATTCTCCTATTTGCTCAGCATCGCACGTACACGAGTTTGCATTAATTTTTCCAGCTCGCCGATACTGGTCAGTTGATTAGGAACATCTTGATTACTTATCGATTGATTTTGTAATTTTGTTAAGCTATCTGTGAAGGCCTTAACACTTGATGCATTGCTGTCAAAGTAGGCATTGACCCATGTCGCAGTGTCACTTAATGCTCGCTGATAAATAACATCTTGATGTCTTGGCACTGCTTGGGCAGCAATTAATAATCGGAAACGAATATTCTCACGCAGATTAAGCGACTGATCTAATGTTAACGGTGTTTGTAAGATTTGGCATTTCACAATCTTTTTTTCATCGCCGTCGGCTTTATCTAAACAAGTAGCAAAATTGTTCTCGGTTGAATCTATTTTTTCAATTGTAATAAATTTACTCATAAATGATTCGGCATTACTGGTTAAATTGTTCGACCAATCTTTCACAGATGAGCTTACTTGGTTATCTTCGCTTGTTTGATCCGCTGATTGGGTAACTGATTGTAATTCTGTCATATTTTCACCAGTAGCAGATTGTTGCGGCTCTTGAGTTGACTCTGTTTTGCTTTTATCATCCTGCGTATTGTTTCCCACTAACGGCAGATCAGTAATTGACTCAGATAAACTCAGGAGATTTAAAATAATGCCGTCAGTGTCAATAAAGCTGACGTGAGAGAGGGCATTTATATCATTAGTGATCGCTTGTCGGGCAGGCAATAAATTGGAATCGTCAATTTGTGCTAAGCTTTCATCGGCACTTTTTAGCAGTAATCGGGCGGAAGTGTAATCTTGATCATTCCATATCTTTCTACCGGCTAAATGGACTAGGTAGTTAGCTTGAGAAATCAGCCAAACATGATGATCGGTTGTGGACATTGCCGCTAATCGTTCATTGAGATTATGAAAGCTTTGTTCGTATAACTTGGTTGAGTCGTTAACTTGATTAACCAATAATTGTTGCGTTTGTTGTTGTTCGTTGAGTTTACGATCAACACGCTGTTCAAGTGAGGTTATTTTTTGATTCTGAGTATTTTGTGCTGTGGTGAGGGTATTTTGCAAATCATTTAAAATACTCTCTTTGGTGTTTTGTTTATAGTTAGCTAATTGGGCTTTAAGTGCTGAAATCGTTTTTTTCTGTTCTTTTAACTGATCATATCCGTAATAACCCATGGCACCGGCAAGGCAGACAGTTAACGCAATAGCTACTAAAGAGAGTTTTGATACAGGCACTTTAGCTTTATTGCTTTGCGCTGATGCTGAAGTGTTTTGTTCCATTTTAGCGTTGGGTTGCGTATCATCTACTGGATTTTTTTTATTCTCTTTCATAGTCGGTTTCGCTTTGTTGTTGTTAGACATTTTGGGCGGTTGGTTAAATGAAGTTGTACTAATATTGGAAAGTGTTGCATTAGCGCTGTAATGTCTCAATGGCATAACTTACCTCATTTAACATTTTTAGTTTCATTTATGACATTATGGCATAGAGTTAATACTGTTTTAAACAAAATTTGATTATTTGCGCAGTCAATAGGCAAAACTTTTTGCCATTTTAGTTGTTTGGCTCGATGATAAATTCGCTCACTGCTTACAATTAATTGAGCGTGGTTTTTATGCGCTGTTTGGCAATATCTTTCCAGTTGCATCAAATGTTCAATACTGGTAATGACGATAAGTTGTTGGCTGATATCTTTTGCTAAGATAGTAGCCGGGTAGTGAATTGCTTGTCGATGATAACATGCTAAACGTGTAACGTCCATGTTGTGTTTACATAGCTGTTGGGCTAATAATTCCCGCCCGCCATTACCACAAAGTATCAATGCTTTGCGACCTGCTAATGGTTGTTTTTCAAGTAAAGCTAGAAGTCCTTCGCTGTTTTCGCAATTCGGGTAGTGGACAGTTGTTTGGCTTAATTGACGAAATAAAGTCGCCGATCTTTTGCCGACAGCATAATAGTTAATATGCTTAGGAAAGTTAATCGACACCGCTTGCTGTTTAAGGATATGGCTAACTTGCGGTGATACCACAATTACTATGGCTGAGCTGTCTAATTGCGCAAGTTGAGCCGGTAATTTATCTAAATCTTGACCGGCTGAAATAGCAAAAAAAGGCAGATGTATTGCCGCTAAATTGGCTTGGTTAAGTTGCCTTGTTAACAACTCGCCTTCAGGTGAAGGTCTGGTGATGTAAATCATCCGCCATTTAATTCCGCTAATATTGCTTTAGCACCTTGCGCTAATAAGTTATCGGCTAATTGGCGTCCTAATGCTTCAGCTTGAGTGGAATGACCGGTAATTTCGGCTTTGATCATTTCGCTGCCGTCTATTCGGCCTACCAGACCACGGAGGGTTAAACTATCATTCTCTAATTGGCTCAAACAGGCAATCGGCACTTGGCAACCACCTTGAAGTGCAAGATTCATGGCTCGTTCTGCCTCAATACAAATTCGGCTATTTTTATCCTCCAGTGGCGCCAGCAGTTCGGATAACGTTTTATCATCGGCTCGGCTCTCAATACCAATTGCTCCTTGCCCAACTGCCGGTAAGATAAGATTGGTATCAATATATTGTTTGATTCGATTTTGCAATCCTAACCGTTTCAACCCGACTGCCGCTAAAATAATGGCATCATACTCTTGATTATCCAATTTAGTTAATCGTGTACCGACATTGCCTCGCAGATCTTTAATTTGTAAATGCGGATATCTCGCCCGCAATTGACATTGGCGACGTAAGCTAGAGGTGCCGACAACTGCGCCATGAGGGAGTTCATCAAGATGTTGATACTGGTTAGAAATCAAAGCATCGCGCATCTCATCACGTTGACAAACAGTCGATAGGGTTAAACCCTGCGGAAATACAGCCGGAATATCTTTGATTGAATGCACGGCAATATCTGCTTGGCCATTCATAATGGCTTGTTCAAGTTGTTTCACAAATAGCCCTTTACCGCCAATTTTTGACAGTGGGCTTTCTAACAATACATCACCTTGAGTGACCATTGGTACCAATTCGACAACCAAAGAGGGGTGAAATGTTTCAAGTTGTTGTTTAACAAAATTGGCTTGCCATAGCGCTAAAGGGCTTTTACGGGTTGCAATACGAATTTTCAATTGATTTCCCTATTTTATCGATAATGTTATTGTCATTTCTTACAAATTAGCCTGCTATTTTCTAATTTGATTATTTTTTTATTGGTCATGATGACGCTAGCAGGCGATATTGTTTCCCGCTAGCGCCCGGGAATGGTTATGATAAGTTATCAACAAAATTAACGGCATAACCAATATAGTTAGCCGGTGTTAACTGCTTAAGACGGGCTTTTTCTGCTTCCGGTATATCTAACGATTCGATAAATTGTTGCATGCCTTGCGCATCAACTCGTTTACCTCGAGTGAGCTCTTTTAATTTTTCGTAAGGTTTTTCGATACCATAACGGCGCATAACAGTTTGAATCGGCTCAGCTAATACTTCCCAGTTACGATTAAGCTCTTCAAGCAGAAATTCGTGATTGACTTCAAGCTTATTTAAGCCTTTTAAGGTCGATTGATAAGCAATAATGGCATAGCCAATGCCCACGCCTAAATTACGTAATACGGTTGAATCGGTCAAATCTCGTTGCCAACGAGAGATCGGTAATTTGCTTCCTAAATGGCTCATTATTGCATTAGCAATACCTAAATTACCTTCTGAGTTTTCAAAATCAATCGGATTCACTTTATGAGGCATGGTAGAAGAGCCAATTTCGCCGGCTACGGTTTTTTGTTTAAAATGGTTGAGTGAGATATAACCCCAAACATCCCGATCGAAGTCAATTAAAATCGTATTAAAGCGAGCAACACAATCAAAAAACTCCGCGATATAATCATGCGGTTCGATTTGGGTGGTGTAAGGATTCCACTTTAATCCTAAAGAATTGACAAATGATTCACTTAATTGATGCCAATTAACTTGCGGATAAGCAACCATGTGCGCATTGTAGTTACCGGTTGCGCCGTTTATTTTGCCCAGGATATCAACTGATTCAAGTTGTTTTAGTTGGCGTTGCAAACGGTACGCTACATTGGCAAACTCTTTGCCAATTGTTGACGGGGTGGCCGGTTGACCGTGAGTGCGTGATAGTAGCGGTAAATCACGGTAAGCTTTCGCTTGCGCGGTTATGCTATCAATCAGTTTTTTCCAATAGGGGATTAATACTGTTTCTCTGGCTGTTTTTAGCATCAATGCATAAGATAAGTTATTAATATCTTCTGAGGTACAAGCAAAATGGATAAACTCATTAATGGCATGTAGCTCTTCATTGGTCATGACTTTTTCTTTTAAGAAATACTCAACGGCTTTTACATCGTGATTGGTGGTTTTTTCAATTTCTTTAATTCGCTGCGCATCTTGTAAGTTGAACTGTTCAACAATTTGATTTAGATGCGTCATGGCTAGTTGACTTAAGGCCGGAACCTCGGCGATATCTGCTTGTGAGGCTAACATTTGTAACCAACGAACTTCGACTTGTACACGGTACTTTAATAATCCGTATTCACTAAAAATGGTGCGTAATTCGGTTGTTTTATCACCATATCGCCCGTCTATTGGTGAAAGGGCAGTAAGTGCAGATAATTCCATCGGTTTAACTCCGTTACGATTTTTAAAATATGATTTATAAAATTTAGATAATTAATCGTTTTGATTAATCTGTTGTAATAATTCCTGAGCCGCAACACAAATTCGTTTTCGACAAAAAAGAATTTGCAGACGACTGCCACCAACTTGATACCATAAAATAGCTGAACGCACGCAGCCTAGCAGTGAAGTTCTTACTTTAGCCTGAACCAGTGAATTTTGTAAAAATTCAGCTTTACCGACTACTTTTATTTTGGTTGATAAAGGGCTGATAATGTCTGAATAGATTCCGGCTAATGAGTAAGACAAATCATCAATGTGGCTTTCAATGGTTTCAAAGTCCATATTGTTTTGGTAAAGCCCTGAAATGCGTGTTAAACGCTGATCAATTTTATTTAGCGCTTCACTATTTTTTAGTAATTTATTGGTTACACTCAACGAGCCAAATAGATAACGAATAATTTCTACTTGCTCTTTTTGTCCGGACGTCAAAAGTTGTACCAGAGTGTGTAAACCTGTTCGAATATTTTTTATACCATCATAAACATCATCGGTGGTTAAAGGCGAAGTATTAAATATGCTTTTAATTGATCGTTGATAAAGTTCATTACTACAAATACCTGTATTAGCTAACTGTGGAATTAAAATTGCACTTTGGGTAACCCCGGCTAAAGCCATTGCGATATGATGATACTTGTTATTCACACTAACACTCCTTACTACTGACTATTCTTTGCTCGATAATGCCACCGCCAAGGCAGACTTCTCCTTGATAAAACACCGCTGATTGTCCGGGTGTGACCGCTGCAACTGGTTGATCAAATAACACTTCTATGGTGTCTTCGCCTAATGGGGTGACTTGACAAGCAATATCTTGCTGGCGGTAACGTGTTTTTACGGTGCAACGAAACGGTTGGGTAACCACTTGCCGATCAACCCAATGTAATTGCTGAGCTATCAAGCCGTCGGAAAATAGAGCAGGGTGATTGTGACCTTGCGCAACGATCAGTTCGTTATTTTCGATATCTTTATCGACCACATACCATGGAGTATCATCGGCTTGTTTTAGCCCACCGATACCCAGCCCTTTACGTTGTCCTAAGGTGTGATACATAAGCCCTTGATGCTTACCAATCACTTCACCGTCAACGGTGCGAATAACGCCCGATTGAGCCGGTAAATAGCGTGCTAAAAAGTCACTAAATTTTCGCTCACCAATAAAACAGATACCGGTAGAATCTTTTTTCGCTGCTGTTGCTAATCCTAACTGCTTAGCGATTTCTCGCACTTGCGGTTTTTCCAGTTCTCCTACCGGGAATAAACTTTGACGAACTTGATCTTTACTAAGTGTATATAAAAAATAACTTTGATCTTTGTTGTTGTCGATTCCTCGTAACAATTGAACTTGATCACCGTTTTCCCGTTTGCGAACATAGTGCCCGGTTGCAATATAATCGGCGCCAAGATCTTCGGCCGCATATTCCAGAAAGGCTTTAAATTTAATCTCTTTGTTACACAAAATGTCGGGGTTTGGTGTTCGACCCGCTTTATATTCTGATAAAAAATGTTCAAACACATTATCCCAATACTCGGCAGCAAAGTTGATAGTGTGTAATTTTATGTTCAATTTATCGCAAACAGCTTGAGCATCGGCTAAATCAACCGCTGCTGAGCAATATTCTTCCGTGTCGTCTTCTTCCCAGTTTTTCATAAATAATCCAACAACATCATATCCCTGTTGTTGTAATAGATATGCTGAGACCGATGAATCGACGCCACCAGACATGCCGACCACGACTTTTTTTCGAGAATTTATATTAGACATAATAACAAAATTAATAGGCAAAAAATTTTGCTAAATTTTATCATAATTACGGTAAAAAGTATAAAGTTATGCTGGTAGTGGTTTATCCAGTGTCAAATTTTTATACTCAAACCTTTGATAAATCAGCGCAATCTTAGCCAAATTTCAATCGTCAAAGTTCGCATAAAAAAACGAAAATCAGTCAAACCAACAATTGCCATTTATTTTATCAATCAAATTGTTGGTTTGTGTTAATGCGTTTTGTACTAAATTAAATCTTTTAACAAGTACACGACATGACCAACAATTTCATACTCTTTCGATTTATATTTATTACCAACAATCGTTGGATATTTAGGATTATCATGTATAAATACTAAATTCGAACCATGATTTTGAATTCGTTTAATACTAATCTGATCTTCATACTGTATCGCATAAAGATAACCGTCAATTGGTTTACAGTTTGCTTGATTAACAATCAAAATATCATGATTAGATATCGTTGGCTCCATACTATCGCCTTTCGCCCAAACGGCGGTAAGGTCTTCTATATTACATCCTTGTCGCTTAATTAAGCTTATATCAAATGGGATTGATTCGATATGTGAGAAAGCGCTACTACTTTCATTTAAGTGGTGCAGAGGTATATGAACTGAGTTACGACCTTTACTTTCTGGCACTAAGCGACATTCGCCTTTACCGGTGGCTAACCATTCTATAGGAACATCACATTTCACAGCAATGATTGCTAATCGATTTAAAGAGGGATATGTTTTTCCGCATAAATAATCTCTTATTACTGCTTCTGACATGCCGACTTTTTTAGCGAAAGCGTTGCCGGATAAACCTTCTAAAACAAGCATTAATCTATTTTTAAAGTTAATTACTCCTGTATTAGTTAGAGCTCGTGTTTTTTCCTGTTCGTCTTGTGTTTTTAATTTGTTTTCCATTGTTTTTCATTCCGTTTTCTGTTGCTTTTTTTATTTTTATTGTTTTAATTCGTTTTTTTATGTGTTATTCTTTGTTGGTAACTTATTAACAATTTGATATTGTAATACCGATAATCTCTACAATAGCAAAAAAATTAACCAATAGAGGATCTCATAATGAGAGAACAAGATCAAGACTGGTCACCATCAAGAGTCGTTGGTGAAATCAAAATTAGAGGTGGAAATTTAAGAGCTTTATCACGTTCAAGTGGTTTACAAGCCGATACATTAAGAAATGCGTTATATCGCCATTGCCCTAAGTATGAACGGATTATTGCGGATTATTTACAAGTGCCAGTTGAGAAAATTTGGCCAACAAGATATGAAAACAAAAGAAAAAAATAATTTTTTTGATTTAAATAAAAAAAGACACAATTTAAGTGTCTTTTTTTTTAAATATCGTTTTATCGATAAAAATTTGCAGATAAAACTTTATTGACTACTTTTTAGCTTGTTCAGCGGCCGTAACAATCACTGCAAAAGCATCGGCTTTTAATGATGCTCCACCAACTAACGCACCGTCGATGTCTGGTTGAGTAAACAATTCTGCTGCATTTTTATCGTTGACTGAGCCACCATATTGAATAATCACTTGCTCAGCGACTTTGGCATCTTGTTTAGCAATATGATCACGAATGAATTTATGTACAGCTTGTGCTTGCGCAGGAGTGGCTGATTTGCCTGTACCAATTGCCCAAACCGGTTCGTAAGCAATAACTGCACCATTGAAAGCTTGAACGCCTAATGCGTTAATCACTGCATCAATTTGACGTGCACAAACTGCTTGAGTTTGACCCGCTTCGTTTTCTGCTTCAGTTTCACCGATACAAAGTACAGGCACTAAACCGGCTTCTTTCAACACGCCAAATTTTTGTGCGATAAATTCGTCTGATTCTTTGTGATAAGTACGACGCTCAGAGTGACCAATAATCACATGCGTAACGCCAACTTCTTTTAACATGGTTGCAGATACTTCACCAGTGTAAGCGCCGGAAAGATGAATACCGACATCTTGCGCACCTAAAATAATATTAGAACCGCCTAATTGGTGCTTAACAAAGTCTAAATAGACAACCGGTGGGGCAATTGCAACATCACAATCGACATCAGTCGATAGCTCGTTTCTTAGTCCTTCTACTAAGCTTTTAGCCATTTCGATACTACCATTGAGTTTCCAGTTACCCATAACGAGTGGTTTTCGCATAATTTTCTCCAACTTATATTTTAAAAAGGTGTTGATTTCAGAATGAATTCGTTATAATACTACCTATTATATACCAAATAAATTGAGTTTGAGGAAAAATATGTCATTAGAAATATTGAATCAATTGGAAAGTAAAGTCCAACATACCGTTAATACTATCAATACATTACAACATGAAATTGCGACGTTAAAGCAAGGTAATCAAGAGTTGGAGCAACTGATCAATGATAGTTCTGATGAGATTAAAACCTTACGCGCTGAAAACGAAAAACTTAAGCAAGATCAACAAGTGTGGCAACAACGTATTCAAACTCTGTTAAGTAAAATTGGCGAAATAACACAATAGTTGTTGTGACTTACTCTCGAACGCGACTTATGTCGCGTTTCTTTTATCGATTCATTAAACGTGAAGATCAAATATAATGCGAGATAAACTTGAGTCATTATGGCTGACCGAAACCATTCATTTAATTGAAAGCGAATCCGGGCGATTTGCTGACCAAGATATTAATCGTCAAGTGAGATCGCTACAAACTTCGCCGATTGATCGTATTGTAATGCGAGCAGAAATGTTAGCTAAGCAAAATGGCTTATATACCATTGTAAAACGGTTATTACGTTCGGCTAAAATTTCCTTTTTTTTGTTATTAATTGTTTCGGTTTTTCTAGGCGCATCGCTTGCTTTTAGCGCATTAAGTCAAAATCCTGTCAATCTGTACTGGGCGCTATTTAGTTTGTTGGGTGTGCACCTTATTACTCTGTTTATTTGGCTTTGCTCGTTTTTTTTCCTTTCAAATTTTGGTGGCAGTTTATTAATTCACTGTTGGTTATGGTTAGCCAAAAAGCTTTATCAAAAAAAGACCGTTGAACAGCTTATTCCCGCATTTGTTAAGCTATTTGGTGCTCGCATTCGTTGGCTTATCGGTTTTGTTCTCAACTTGTTTTGGACGGTGATTTTAACCAGTGCTTTATTGCTGCTTTTGGTACTGTTTTCAACCCAGCATTACAGTTTTGAGTGGAAAACGACCTTATTAAGTTCGGATACCATTATCCATTTAACTCATTATTTAGGCTTCTTACCGTCATTACTCGGATTTGATATTCCAAATGCTGATGTGATTAAAATGAGTGAACACGCTTTAAGTGCCGGTGAAATTCGTTCCGCATGGGCTGTTTGGCTGTTAGGGGTGTTTATTGTTTATGGGTTAGCTGTTCGCTTTTTGTGTATGGTTTTTTGTGGTATTAACTGGCTGATAAGTCGCCGTAAAATTGAGCTGGATATGGATGATCCCGATTACCAAATCCTTGCCAATCAACTGCAACCTTTAGATACCCAGATTGAGGATGAAGACCAAAAAGGGCATAGTCAATGGCGCTTGGCAAATAAGCAAATAGAACAAGGCAATGGGGCATTTTTAGTTGCAGTAGATATTCAAGACAATTGGCATCCGCCGGAAAATGTACACTTTTCAGGTTTTCTTAATACCCGTGATAGTCGCACGCAAATGTTAGATTATCTTCAGTTATCACCGGCTAAAAAATTGTTAATAGCCATTGATACTGACCGATCGCCCGATAGAGGTTTATTAAACTTTATTAATCAATTGATGAATAAGTCACAGCAGTGTCGAATTTGGTTTATTAATCAAGGTAAGCAGTATCATAATTGGCAGTCACTTTCTTTGATGCAGGCGGATCCTGTCTGGTTAACTGAGGATTGATAATATGCTGACAACTTTAAAATTAGCCGTGGTGGGGCATGCAAACGTTGGCAAAACGTCACTATTACGGGCATTAAGTCGCAACAGTCATTTTGGCGATGTTTCCGATAAACCCGGTACAACCCGACATGTAGAATCAATTAAATTACCTTTAGCGCACGATCAATCTATTATTTTTTATGATACACCCGGTTTAGAAGATAGTTTGGCACTTTATGAATATATTAATCAGATAGTGCCGGCTAATGCTAAGCTTGACGGCGTCGACAAATTAACGTTTTTTTTACAAAGCCCGGAGGCAGAAAATCTCTTTAATCAAGAAGCTAAAGTGATTCGACAAGTGTTAAATAGCGATGCGGCGATTTACGTGATAGACGTGCGTGAGCCTATATTAGACAAGTATCATGACGAGCTGGCAATTTTAGCCAATAGCGATAAACCTATTTTAGCAGTGCTTAACTTTACTGCCGAAGAAAAACAAAATGAAAAGGATTGGAAAAGATTGCTATCTCGAATAGGGATTCATGCTATCATACGTTTTGATGCTATTTTCCCACCACTCGATGGTGAGGAGCGTTTATACCAAAGTTTAGCACTTTTGGTTGAACCAGCAAAAGAGATTTTAAACCATTGGTTAGCTAAGATTGCTCAAATGCGTCAATCTCGTAATCAAACCGCTAATCGGATTATTGCTGAAGCCTTAGTTGATGTGACAGCTTTTTATGAAATGGCTAAAGTTGATGATAAACAAGCCATTACCGATATGCAAAATAAGGTTAGACAACGAGAGCAAACAGCAATCAACCAATTGTTAAAGCTGTATCAATTCGATTCATCGCAAGAGAGTGAAGAGAATTTGCCTTTAATCAAAGGTCGTTACAAAGCCGATCTTTTTAATGTTGATGCTTTAAAAACTGTCGGTATGCATTTGACTAAAGGTTTTGTATCAGGTGCTACTATCGGCGCCAGTATTGATTTGGCAACAGGTGGTATTACCTTTGGCTCTGCTGCTTTAATTGGTGGAGCGGTTGGTAGTTTGATGCAAACAGCTAAACATTATGGTGCCAGAATGCGCTATCAGCTTTCTGGATATAGTAAATTAAGCGTCGATGATGTGATTATTTGTTTTCTTTCTTTACGTCTTATACGACTGAAAGAAAGCCTAAATCATCGAAGCCATGCGAATTTATCGCCGATTATGTTGTCTAAATTAGACCAGAGTGAATGGGAAAAAGGACAGTTACCTAAATCTCTTAAGGTAGCAAGACGATATTCACAGTGGTCGACTTTAAACAAGGGAACAAAAAGAAATGATAAGAAGAGACAATCAACAATTAGGAGTGTTGCCGAGCAGCTCTTTTAATTTGAATAAGCGTTTTTTAATCACTGCATTACTTTTTTGCCTTTTTACTTTATTTGGTTGTAGCACTAGTCAAGGGCAAGTGTCGACAAAAAACTCTAAATCCGATCCACAAATGTTGGCTAAAATTGAGTCACACTACAAAAAGTGGAAAAAAACACCTTACCGCTATGGTGGAACAACCTTAGCAGGAAGTGATTGTTCCGGTTTAGTGATGAATTTTTTCAAAAACCGACTTTCTAAAAACTTACCAAGAAGCGCGGCGGAGCAGGCTAAATTGGGCTATAAAGTTACCCAACCTAAAGCAGGGGATTTAGTATTTTTTAAAACAGGACGAAGCCGTAGTGGTTTACATGTCGGTATCTATTATGACAATGGTAAATTCTTACATGCTTCAACTTCCAAAGGGGTTATCTACTCAAATCTGAATGAAGATTATTGGAAAAAACACTATTGGATGACTCGCCGAATAACCGATAAATAATTATTATTTATTTTCGCAAGATTTGTTAAAAGCGCTTTAATTGCTGTCAGTTAAAGCGCTTTTTTCTATTCTAACCTAACCATTTGTCAATCAAACCTTCTTAATCATATCTTATCGTTTATCTATTCTTATTTTTTAACCATACTAATTGTTTACCAATAGTTATATTTTGATCATAGTTATCGTTCATCTATATCATCTGAATTGTAGAGCATAGTAATGGTGGTTTTAGCAGTCCTGTCAGTGGTGTAAAACGAAAAGAATAAGACCTTCACTTTGTTAATTGATAAGTAAGGGGCTTGTAGATTGTTAATCAGATATTATCTTAAGCTAGCTATCTGCCGGCGTTTTGATATCTGAATAGTTGCTAAGTTTTGTGATATTTAGAGCATGGTAACGGTGGTTTTAGCAGTCCTGTCAGCGCTGTAGAACGAAAAGAATAAGCCCTGTACTTACTTTATTAATTGATAAGTACAGGGCTTATAGATTGTAATTCAGATATTATCTCAAGCTAGCTATCTGCCGGCGTTTCGATATCTGAATAAGTTGCTAACATTTGTAGGAATTTATATTTAGACTCTACCATTTTGGTCGAGCGTTCATGTAAAGTATCAGCAACTTGCGGCTCTAATGTTTCTAAGCGACGGAAGCGTTGCTCTTTCAGCAAGATGTTGGTTAATGCTTCACTGTTTGGCGTTTTAGAATCTAACACCAGTCCCGGTTTACCTTCTGCCATGCGGCGAGGATCGTATCGGTAGAGTGTCCAGAAGCCCGATTTGACGAGATCTTTCATTTGTTCGTGTGATTTAGACAGATCATAGCCGTGCTCTTCACAAGGGCTGTAAGCGATAACCAGTGAAGGTCCATTATAAGCTTCGGCTTCTTGTAAGGCTTTTAGTGTTTGGTTGAGTTGTGAACCTAATGCGACTTGTGCCACATACACATGGCCATACATCATCACGCTAACACCTAAATCTTTACGCGCTTTATGCTTACCTAAATCAGCAAATTTAGATACAGCTCCCATTGGCGTTGCTTTGGATTGTTGACCACCGGTATTAGAGTAACATTGTGTATCTAACACTAAGATATTCACATTTTCAGTTAAGCTCATCACATGGTCAAGCCCACCAAATCCGATATCATATGCCCAACCGTCGCCACCAATTGCCCAGACTGATTTGTCAATTAAATAATCGGCGTTTTGTATCAGCTCTTTTGCTTCATTGGATTCGATATGGGCAAGTTGTTCACGTAATATCTTAACTTGCTGACGTTTTTCGTCAATTGAGGTTTCGGCTGATTGTAGCGCTAAGACAATTTCAGGTGATATTTCGCCAGCGACATGTTCTAACAAACGCAAACTACGTTTTTTGTGTTGATCGTAGCTAATACGATAGCCTAAAGCAAATTCAGCGTTATCTTCAAACAATGAGTTTGCCCAAGCTGGTCCTCGCCCATTACGATCGGTGGTATACGGGGATGCCGGTAAGTTACCGCCGTAGATAGATGAACAACCCGTTGCATTAGCGATTGCCAGATGATCACCGTACAGCTGAGTTAATAGTTTAATGTAAGGCGTCTCACCACAGCCAGCACAAGCGCCGGAATATTCAAATAGTGGCGTAAGCAGTTGCGAAGTTCGAATATCGATCCGTTCGAGTGTTTTCATTTCACGATCAGGTAACGCGGTAAAGTAATTATAGTTAGTACGCTGGGTTTGCAGGTTATCGATTCGTGATTGCATGTTAATTGCTTTTATCTCGAAGTTATTTCTGTCTCTTGCCGGGCAAACTTCAACACATAAGTTACAGCCTGTGCAGTCTTCCGGAGCGACTTGCAATACATAGCGTTGTCCTTTCATATCTCTTGCTTTAACTTCAAGCGACTGTAAGGTGCCAGGTGCATTTAACATCTCATCGGGTTGAACAACTTTGGCACGGATTGCCGCATGCGGACAGGCAACAGCACAATGGTTACATTGGGTACAAAGTTCCGGTTGCCAAATTGGGATTGCTTCGGCAATATTGCGTTTTTCCCATTTTGTTGTGCCAACCGGCCAAGTGCCGTCAGGCGGAAATGCCGATACCGGTAAAGTGTCCCCTAAGCCAGCTAACATTGCTGCTGTGACCGTTTTAACAAAATCAGGTGCATTATCCGGTACGACCGGCGGCATTGATTGACTGCTTTGATCGACACAACTTAATGGAATTTGTTCAAGCGAAGCAATGGCTAAATCAAGCGCTTTCCAGTTGTTTTCGACTAAATCTTGTCCTTTGCTACTGTAGCTTTTTGCTATCACCTCTTTTAATTGAGCAATGCTAAAATCATTTTTGAAGATTTCAGACAGGTGAAAGAAGGCCGCTTGCATTACGGTATTAATTCTGGCACCTAAGTTGCATTCGCGGGCAATTTTTGCCGCATTAACGATATAAAAGTGTGCCCGTTTTTTAATTAATTGTACTTGTACCTCTTTGGGTAAGCGGTGCCAAACTTCCTCTTTACTGTAAGGGGTGTTAAGTAAGAAGATACCGTCATCTTTTAATTTATCAACGATCTGATATTTATCGATAAACTGATCTTGATGACAGCCAATAAAGTGAGCACTGGTGATCAAGTAAGGCGAATCAATCGGTTCTAAACTGACTCGCAAATGCGAGGTTGTTAACCCGCCAGCCTTTTTAGAGTCATATACAAAGTAACCTTGAACATAAAACGGTGAACTATCGCCAATAATTTTAATATTATTTTTGGTTGCCGAAACCGTGCCGTCACTACCGAGTCCATAAAATAGCGCTTCAAGTGCCGATTTTTGGGCGATGGATTCGGTCGGTAATGGTAAAGATAAGCCGGTGATATCATCATAAATACCCACGGTAAAACGTGGTTTTGGATTGTCCGATACTAGTTCAGCAAAAATAGCCAATACGCAACGTGGATCAAACTCTTTTGAGGATAAACCATAACGTCCGCCGATAATTTTCGGTAGTGTTTGCCGTTCTCCTTGAGAAAAACTTTCAGCAAAGGCCGTCATAATATCTAAATAGAGTGGTTCGGCTTGTGCTCCTGGCTCTTTGGTGCGATCTAATACAGCAATTTTTTGTACCGTTTCGGGGATAACTGCCAGTAGATGTTTAGCTGAAAAAGGGCGGAACAATCTAACAATCACAACCCCAACTTTTTCGTTATTTTGCAACAGATGATCGACTACTTCTTTTGTGGTGCTGGCACCGGAGCCCATAATCACGATAATACGTTCAGCATCATTTGCGCCGTAGTATTCAAAAGGTTGATATTTGCGGCCGGTTTGTTTTGCAAAAGCCTGCATCGCATCAACAACATGTTGATAAGTTTGATGATAATAAGGATTAATTGCCTCTCGACATTGAAAGAAGGTATCGGGATTGGCTGATGTGCCTCGAGTAACCGGTTTATCAGGCGTTAAGGCACGAGCACGAAATGCGTCAATGGCATCAGTTGGTAATAATTGGCGGATATCATCATCGCTAATAGGGTGAATTTTATTCACTTCATGAGAAGTTCGAAAGCCGTCAAAAAAGTGTACAAACGGTACACGACTGTTTAAGGTGGCAATTTGTGAAATTAACGCCATATCCTGCGCTTCTTGAACAGAGCTTGAGCAGAGCATAGCAAAACCAGTTTGTCGTACTGCCATGACATCGGAGTGATCACCAAATATCGATAAAGCATGCGTGGCAATGCTACGTGCAGCCACATGCAGTACAAATGGTGTGAGTTCCCCAGCTATTTTGTATAGCGAAGGAATCATTAATAATAAACCTTGAGATGAGGTGAAAGATGTCGATAATGCACCGGTCATTAACGCACCGTGTACGGTCGAAATTGCGCCCGCTTCAGATTGCATTTCAACCACTTTAGGGATATCACCAAATACGTTTGGTTTATCAAATTCTGCCCATGTGCTAGCTTGCTCAGCCATAGATGAGCTCGGGGTTATTGGATAAATGGCAATGACTTCGTTTGCCCGATAAGCGACGGATGATACCGCACTATTAGCATCTGATATGATCATTAAAAAACCTTGTGTTTTATAGTGTTACGACATTACTTAGTTATTATAATTTTTCGCTATTGTACCAGAAAGTAAGATAGCTTTTAGTTATTTTTATGTTAAATTTTTTGGATAACTTGTTGAATTTGCCTATTACAAAAAGCGTATGAGTTAGGATCAGGAAGCCAATGGCTATTACTAAAAAGATTGCTTGTTTGTTGAGTATTTTGCTTGTTATCGCTGCTGATTTATTGGCATTGTTTAATTAATAAGCCAGCAGTTTTTGACACTTATTAATGACATGGTTCAATATTACTCAATCTTTGGCAGATTGAATAATATTGAATGAATAAAACTATTTGATAACGACTCGTTGGCTATCGGATGATTGGATAATCTCGCCTATCACCCACGCTTTTTCGCCGTGGCTGCTGAGTAAATTAATCGCTTTTTCAGCAAGCTGTTTCGGTAAAGCGATGATTAAACCAACGCCACAATTAAAAGTACGATACATTTCGTGGCGCTCAACATTACCGGTTTTTTGAAGCCAATTAAATACGCTTGGCCATTGCCAACTACTTTCATTGATGACTGCCTGGGTGTTATCCGGTAATACTCGTGGGATGTTTTCCCAAAAACCACCACCGGTAATATGGGCAATGGCGTGGACATCGATTTGTGCGATTAAATCCAACACCGATTTTACATAGATTTTAGTTGGGGCTAATAGATGATCGGCAAGCGGCTTGCCGTCGAGTTGTTCAGTCGCCGGATTGACACCACTGACTTGAAGAATTTTACGAATCAAAGAGTAGCCATTAGAGTGGGCGCCCGAAGAGGCTAGGGCGATGAGTGCATCACCGTGTTGAACTTTGCTTCCGTCAATCATTTCGGCTTTTTCAACGACGCCGACACAAAAACCGGCTAAATCATAATCATTGCCATGATACATACCGGGCATTTCAGCCGTTTCACCACCAACTAGCGCACAGCCCGACTGTTTACAGCCTTCGGCTATACCTGTTACAACCGTTGTTGCCACATCGACATTAAGCTTGCCTGTTGCATAATAGTCTAAGAAGAATAGCGGCTCAGCGCCTTGAACAATCAAATCATTAACACACATTGCCACCAAATCGATACCAATTGATTCATGACGGTTTAAATCCATTGCAAGGCGTAATTTGGTGCCGACGCCGTCAGTACCGGACACTAAAATCGGCTCTTTATATTTTTGTGGAATGGCGCAAAGGGCGCCAAAACCACCCAGACCGCCCATAACTTCAGGCCGTTTGGTCTCTTTTACGACAGATTTAATGCGATTAACCAGTTCATTACCGGCATCGATATCGACGCCGGCATCTTTATAACTTAAAGTATTGTTGTTTGACACGGGGAGCAATCCTTACAATAGAAAAATTGGTCATTATTTTAGCAAGGAAGATATTGATTAGCGAACAAATATTTGTAAAATAACTTTTTAATTCTTAGGATTAATTGTTGTCAAACCAACTTTCTAAAATAATGATTGCCGAAGTGGCATCGACTCGACCTTTCTCCAGCGCTCTATATCCACCGGAAGCAAAAATATGCGATTTGGCTTCGACTGTTGATAATCGTTCATCTTGCAAATGAACTTGATAACCAAACATGCCATGTAGTCGGTTAGCAAATTTACGAGCACGGGCAGTTAAGGGTTGTTCTGTTCCGTCCATGTTAAGCGGTAGCCCGACAACTAAATAATCGGGTTTCCACTCATTTAATAATTTTTCGATAGCTTGCCAATTGGGGATACCGTCCCGTGCTTTAAAGGCACAAAGCGGACTGGCTGTTTTAGTCACATCTTGACCAATAGCGGCGCCAATGCTCGCCGTTCCGAAATCAAATGCAATAATGGTTGCCATTGGTTAAGCATTTCCCATTAGGTGTGAAATCGTATTAATATTAACACCTAATGATTCTGCCGCTTTTTGCCAGCGATCGTCGATCGCTACTTCAAAAATAATTTGCGGATCAGCTTTGGTGACCAGCCAATCGTTACTGGCGACTTCATCTTCCAGTTGTAAAGAGCGCCAACTTGAATAACCCAATGTTAGCAGGAGATCTTTAGGTTGTTCAGGCGAGCCAATCGATTTTAGTGCATCAAGCGAGGTGGTGATCATCACATCATCAGAAATTTGAATACTTGATGCAAACCCTTTTTGTGGGGTATGCAAAATAAATCCTTGCTCTTCTGCAAGTGGTCCGCCGCAAAAAACCGGATGCTCTAACTCAGCACAATTTTTGCTTGCGGTGATTTCTAAACGTGACAAGACTGTTTCAACGTTCAGATCTAAAATAGGTTTGTTAATAATAATACCCATGGCACCATCACGGTTATGCTCACAGATATAGACAACTGAACGACTGAAAAACGAGTCTTCAATCGTTGGCATGGCGATAATAAAATGATTTTTTAAGTTCATATGCTCACATTTTTTTAGTTTATAAGGCGCATTGACCAATTTTAACTTTGTGCTCAACCACACAGCGCATTAATAATTCAGCTTCTTGGGTTTCTTCATTGAGAGATTTTGAAACAATTTCAAAATTTTGCGCTAGATAAAAATCAATAGCGGCTGTGTTTTTTTCATAGACGTGAACCAGTAATTCATTAAAACGTTGCTTTGCTTTATTCACTAGCGCTTTTCCTGTGCCTTGTCGTTGATAAGCCTGCTCAACAAATAGGCCAGAAATATAGTTTTCGGTAAGCCCAATAAATCCTTTTACACCATTAAGGTCTTGCACATAGACCGTTGACATCGGGATGAGCATCTTAACTAATTGGAAATTTTGTTTAAAAAATTCAGGATCGATAAAATCATGTGCTTGTAGATTTCCTTCAAGCCATATTGACATTACTTTATCTAAATCAGTACCTTGGAATTCTCTTATCATTATTTAACTCTTTTTATTTAAACGGTGTTCGATTGCATCCATTAACATTCCGGTAATTGAAAGACCGGGATTTGCCGCTTCAATTTCGCGAACACAAGTTGGGCTGGTGACATTGATTTCAGTTAATTTATCACCAATAATATCAAGCCCTACAAATAGTAGGCCTTTTTGTTTTAATGTTGGCGCAACACTGCGGGCAATATGCCAATCGCTCTCACTTAATGCTCTAACTTCGCCATGTCCACCAGCGGCAAGATTACCCCGGGTTTCGCCTTTTTGTGGAATGCGAGCCAAACAATAAGGCACCGGTTCACCGTCAACAACTAATACACGTTTATCACCGTCTTTTATTGCGGGTATAAAGTTTTGTGCCATACAGTAACGGCTGTTGTGTTCAGTTAAGGTTTCAATGATCACCGACACATTAGGATCATCTTGTTTAATACGAAAAATGGAAGATCCCCCCATACCGTCGAGCGGTTTTAGAATGATATCGCCATGCTGTTGGTGGAATTCCTTGATCTGTTTGGTTTGACGTGTCACCAGAGTTTCCGGCGTAAATTGAGCAAACCAAGCTGTAAAGAGCTTTTCATTGCAATCACGTAAACTTTGAGGCTTATTGACCACCAGTACGCCTTTGTCTTCTGCTCGTTCTAAAATATAGGTTGCATAGATAAACTCAGTATCAAAAGGTGGATCTTTTCGCATTAAAATAACATCAAGTTCACTAAGTGCGATTGTTTGTTCATCACTGGTATCAAACCAATGTTCGTCATTATTGTAAACAGTTAATTTGCGTGTTGTTGCACAAGCTTCACCATTGCGTAAAAAAAGATCATTCATCTCCATATAAAAAATTTGGTAATCTCGTTTTTGTGCCTCAAGTAACATGGCAAAACTGGTATCTTTTTTAATTTTGATATGACTAATACGATCCATAACAATACCAAGCTTAATCATGGTCTCTCCTTACTGATTTTTTTGTTTTTTACTGAAATTATGGTGGTGACTTGTACTATCTTGTTCTTGCGTTTAGATTTGACTGAAACATTAGGATAGATAGTGGTTTATCACTATTTATAAAGTGTGATATCCACTATCATACCTGTTACAGATTAAGATGCAAATATTAAACATCTATTATCTTGTCTAATTAGCTTAAATTACCCTAAATCACCAAAACAGACTTGTAAGGCGGTAATTGCGGTAAGGGCAGCGGTTTCGGTACGTAATACACGAGGTCCAAGTAAGATATCGGTGAAATGATGTTGATGAGTCATGTCGATTTCTTCATCTGAAAGCCCGCCTTCAGGCCCGATGAGTAAGTTAATGGTTTTATTATCGCACGGTAATTGGTTTATTGTTTGCTGAGCTTTAGGATGAAGGTTGAGTTTTAAGCCTTCGGTTAAACTGGCGCACCAATGGGATAATTTCATAACTGGTTTGATTTCCGGGATGATGTTTCGTCCGCACTGTTCACAAGCTGAGATAACAATTTTTTGCCATTGCTGAACTTTTTTTTCAAGTCTGTCTTGATCGAGCTTTACGCCACATCGTTCTGAAAGTAGCGGGGTAATGGTGTTAACCCCAAGTTCAACCGATTTTTGGATAGTAAATTCCATTTTCTCACCCCGGGATATGACTTGCCCGAGATGAATATTTAATGGCGATTCTCGATTATCCAACACGGTGCTGGCCGTTTTGACCGTCACGGTTTTTTTGGTGATTTCGCTAATCGTTGCCGGGGTTATCTGATTAGAGCCGTCAAACAAGATAATATTTTCACCGACTTTCATTCTTAGAACACGGATCAAGTGATTAAAGGCATTATCATCAAGGGTAATAGAGCTGTTTTGAACAATGGTATAGGGCTGAAAAATTCGAGTCATAGTTGTGAATAATTTGCTTAATTTAAAATAAATTATAGCGTAATTTAATAAGATTCGGTAATCTCTATTCAATACTAATTAGTCAGTGGAATAAGTATGAATACAAATTGTAAAGATCGAGTGTTAATTGAAGGATTAACGCTATTTACCACTATCGGTGTTTATCAATGGGAAAAGACCATTAAACAAAAGTTAATTCTCGACCTTGAAATGGCTTGGGACAATCAGCCGGCAGGCAAAACTGATGATGTGTCACTGTGTTTAGACTATTTTGCGGTTAGCCAAACAATTACCACCTTTATACAGTCAAACCAATTTGAACTAATCGAGTGTGTTGCTGAGCGTATTGCGGAACTGGTGATAGAAAAATTTGGTGTGAATTGGTTAAGAATTAAAGTTTCAAAACCCGATGCCATTGCAAATGCGGGTAATGTAGCCGTTGTGATCGAGCGCACAGCCAATTGATTGACTAATTAAGAGCAGAATAATCTGATTATGAATAAAAAAACACCGTCGATTGCCAATCATCATAAGGGCAAGGGCTTTGAAAATCAGGAACCGTTTAAAATTAAATTAGCCGATACGTGGCGTTGGCGTCGTCAGCGCAAGGTGTTACCGCCTAAAGGGGGATATCAAGTATTTAATCAAACTTGGTGTGAACCGATTGATGTGACGTTAACGGATGATCGAGTTTGGTGGATAGGTCACTCAACTACCCTAATTCAACTTGACGGTAAAAGGATTTTAACCGATCCGGTGTTTTCAAAACGCGTCTCTCCCTCCCAGTTTATCGGCCCTAAGCGCCGTACCTTGCCGGCAATCACGGCGGATCAATTGCCAACTATCGATGTAATCGTTATTTCGCATAATCATTATGACCATATGGATTATCATAGCATCCGCCAGTTGTTGGCTCGTTTTCCGAATGTTGTGATGTTAGTTCCTTTAGGTTTAAAAAAGAAATTATCTAAGTGGGGCGCAAAGCAAGTCATCGAATTAGATTGGTGGCAGTCGGTAAACGTGACAGGGTTAACGTTTACTGCAACGCCTGCCAAACATTGGAGTAATCGTGGGCTTTTTGATGTGAACAAAGCATTATGGTGTGGCTGGATGATTCAATCAAATGTGGATGATAAACAACAATGTAAAACTGTCTATTTTATGGGGGATACCGGCTATAGTCCGATTTTAAAACAGATCGGCGAGCGTTTTGCACACATCGATTTAGCATTAATCCCGATAGGGGCTTATGCGCCACGTTGGTTTATGCAATCTCAACATATCGATCCCAATCAGGCGATTTTATTGTTTGATCAGCTTCATTGTCAGGCCGCAGTAGCTATTCATTGGGGAGCATTTGAATTGGCTGATGAACCGTTAGATGAACCGCCAGCGTTATTAAATGAGTTAAAAGGTGATCGTGCGTTTTATCTTTTAAAAATAGGTGGTAGTCATACTATCAATCGCTTAGGTTATGGATTAAAATAGTTTATCTGTTTACAGCAAATAGACGTTATCTAACCACATTTTTAACAAAGGAGAAAAGGATGAAATCAGCATTACTTGCGTTATCTTGTATCGCTTTGAGTGTCGTTTTAGTTGGTTGTGGTGGTAAAAACGATCAGGGTAAAAAATATCATTGGTCTAAAGCTCATGGCGTTTTGGAAGATTGCCGTGGTGTAATGAATAAATCACAACAGTGCGAAAGCAACTCAAATAATCAGCAATACTTGTTTCAAATAGACAGGTATTAGTATGAGTGCTTGGTTGATATATGCATTGCTTTCGGCAATTTCGGCTGCTTTTGTTGCAATTTTAGGTAAAATAGGCTTACAGCATTTTGATGCAAACACGGCCACTGCAATACGTGCGATTGTGATGGCTGTTTTTTTGGTTGGCGTGGTTATTGTTCAAGGTAAGATAAATCTCATTAATACCTTTTTTAACGATAAAAAAGCGTTACTTATTATTGCGTTAAGTGGGATTGCCGGGGCGTTATCTTGGTTGTTCTATTTTATGGCAATCAAAGAAGGTAAAGTTTCACAAGTTGCCCCGATTGATAAACTCAGTGTCGTTTTTGCCGTTGTTTTTGCGGTGATCTTATTTGGCGAAAAGATTTCATTTCTCGCCGGTATCGGCGTTGCTATGATAGCCGCAGGCGCTATTTTAGTGGCACTATTTTAATAGTGCATCAAACAGTGCCACTGTTACCCACTCACCTTGACTGACATTGCCACGCTGCTGTTCAAGTAAAATAAAACAGTTTGCTTGGTTAAATGATTGGGTCAAGTGTGAACCTTGTTGCCCGGTTGAACTTACTTCTAACTCACCGCTTGAATTGATTTGCAATATGCCACGTTGAAAATCTAATCGACCCACACTTTTTTTAAAATTAGTTGCCGTTTTAACTTTAAAAGTAAGATCATTATTTGTAATTTTTTGACCACAAAGCGCAAAAATAAGCGGTCTGACTAATTGGTAAAAGGTGACCAGTGTAGAGACCGGATTTCCGGGCAGACCACAGAAAAGGGCTTTATTAATGTTTCCGAAAGCAAAAGGTTTACCGGGTTTGATTGCCAGTTTCCAAAAATCTACCTGTCCCAGCGCTTCAAGAGCCTGTTTGGTATAATCTGCATCACCCACCGAAACCCCACCACTGGTGATAATTAAATCAGCATGCTGCGCTGCGCAATCAAGCGCTTGTTTGATTTTGATTGGATCATCGGCAATGATGCCTAAATCGATAATCTCGCAATGTAATTTGCCTAGCAGTAACTTTAGAGTGAAACGGTTACTATCATAAATTGCGCTATGACTGGCTAACGGCTGATCCATTGCAGTAAGCTCATTACCTGTTGAAAACAGTGCAACTTTTAATTTTCTATAAACGATAATTTCACTTAAGCCTAAGGTGGCAAGTGTCGAGAGGGTTGGAATGGTTAATCGTGTACCTTTATCAACAATAATGCTACCTTGTTTAACATCTTCACCGGCAAGGCGAATATTATCACCGGATTTAATATCATTTAAAAATCTGATGCCTGTTGTGGATTTTTCAGTATGTTCTTGCATGACAACCGCATCGGCCTGAGCTGGTAACGGAGCGCCAGTCATAATTCGTAAACATGTTCCTTCTGGCCACTGTAAATTGGCGATATCATCACCGGCAAAAATTGTGCCCGCTAAAGGTAGTGTTGTGGACTGAGTTATATCTGATAATCTGACAGCATAACCATCCATTGCAGAATTATTGAAGCTTGGTACGTTCATTGGCGAAACAATTGGCTCAGCCGTAATTCGATCCAGGGCGCTTTCTAAACTCACTTTCTCGCAACTAAGTGGCGAAGTCATTGCAGCGGTTTGAAGTATGGTTTTTGTGGCTTGTTCAAAAGTCAGTAACATTGATGTCCTACCTTAATTAAATTGTCCTTAGGTGATTTTTGTCAAGAAGTTTCAGAAAATTACTACGTTTCAGTATAAAAGAGAGGATAAAGAACTTGGAAACTTAGGTTTAATCGCTTGAAGTTTGCGCCACCTTAAAGCGGCGCAATTTAATTGCTAAACGTTAAATAAAAAGTTCATTATATCGCCGTCTTGTACGACATAGTCTTTGCCTTCTGAACGCATTTTACCGGCCTCTTTTGCGCCTTGTTCACCGCCATATTTAATAAAATCATCAAAAGCGATAGTTTGCGCCCGAATAAAACCTTTCTCAAAATCAGTATGAATTTTACCTGCAGCTTGTGGCGCAGTATCACCAACTGAAATTGTCCATGCTCTCACTTCTTTTACGCCAGCTGTAAAATAGGTTTGTAAATTCAATAGGCTATAGCCTGCACGAATTACCCGATTTAATCCCGGTTCGGTTAAGCCTAAATCTTGCATAAACTCATCACGGTCAGCATCGTCAAGCTCTGCTAGCTCAGCTTCAATTGCGGCACAAACTGGCACAACAACCGATTTTTCTTCAGCTGCAATCGCTTTCACTTTTTCTAAAAACGGATTATTTTCAAAACCGTCTTCGTTTACATTGGCAATGTACATGGTTGGTTTTAAGGTTAAAAAGCTTAGGTATTTAATGGCATCAAGCTCTTCTTTACTTAAATCAAGTAGCAAGAGTTTTTTACCTTGCTCTAAATGGGGTAAACATTTTTCTAAAATTTCTAACTCAAATTTGGCATCTTTATCGCCACCTTTTGCCCGTTTTTGTAAACGAGTGATCGCTCGTTCACACGCTTCAAGATCGGATAGCGCGAGTTCAGTATTGATAATTTCAATATCTTCAGCCGGATCAATTTTGCCCGCTACATGGACAATATTTTCATTTTCAAAGCAACGAACTACATGCCCAATGGCTTCGGTTTCACGAATATTGGCTAGGAATTGATTACCTAAGCCTTCGCCTTTTGATGCGCCTTTTACTAAACCTGCAATATCGACAAATTCCATAGTGGTTGGCAATGTGCGCTGTGGTTTGACAATTTCAGCAAGCTGATCTAAACGCGGATCCGGCATTGGCACAACACCTGTATTTGGCTCAATTGTACAAAACGGAAAGTTAGCCGCCTCGATACCTGCTTTGGTTAGTGCATTAAAAAGAGTTGATTTACCAACATTTGGTAATCCGACAATCCCACATTTAAATCCCATACTGTATGTTACCTTTTATCATTAAATATCTTAAAAAATTAAGGGCTAATTATATACTAAATCACGCTAAATGTGCCAATGTTCTTATTTATGATGAAATCTAATTAAAAATCAATCGTTAAGCTATTTGGCGGGTAGGCTTAATTTGTCTTTTCAAAGGTCAAACCAAGCTGATAAAGTTGATTTTTTTTCAGTCCATAAATTTCAGCCGTTAATGCTGCTGCTTGTTTTAATGGTAAGGATTTAAGTAATAATTTAAGGGTGCTAATAGCTTTGGCATCGATTTCATTATCGGTTTTAGCTTTTCCTTCCACAATTAAAACAAATTCCCCTTTCTGGCGTGCTGTATCCGTTTGCAGCCATTGAATCAACTCACTTACTGGATAGCTCACAATAGTTTCCCATGTTTTGGTTAACTCTTTTGCCAGCACTACTTGTCTATCTGCACCAAAGATAGTTTGCATATCTTGCAATGTATCGATTAATCGATGTGTCGATTCATAAAAAATCATGGTATGTGTCTGGTCAATGAGACTGGTTAAGTAATCTTGCCGGGCTTTTGCTTTTGCGGGTAAAAAACCTTCATAGCTAAATTTATCTGAAGGTAATCCTGCTACGCACAGCGCAGCAATAGCCGCGCAAGCACCGGGTATTGGTACAACTTTGATATCATTTTCACGGCACGCTTTCACTAAGTGATAGCCCGGGTCGTTGATTAATGGTGTGCCGGCATCAGATATCAGTGCTATAGACAAGCCGGATTTTAGCTTATCTATCAATTGTTGTGCTCTGTCTTGTTCATTATGGTCATGGAGCGCAAACAGTTTAGCTTTAATGCCAAAATGCTGTAAAAGCAAACCACTATGGCGGGTATCTTCAGCAGCGATAAGATCAACTTTTTTGAGTGTTTCAATTGCTCGAAGTGTGATATCGTCTAAATTTCCAATAGGTGTTGCAACAATATATAAAGTCATTATTTTAAATCACATTAAATTTTCGTAGAAAATACGTTAAAGAGACTGTACGAATGCCTATTTTATTGTATATACTCATGGCTTTCAAAATTAATTCAATTTAAGTCTTTTTTAAAACTTAAAGTAAGATTTTTAATCATTTGTTGTCTGTAACAAATATTCACTTAACAAATGATATAATTATGTTAAATCGTCGCAAAAGCGATGCTTTGTAACTTGCTAAAAAAGTGCGCTATATTAGGTGATAAATAGCTTAATGCTCAGTGACTTGCTCAATTTAGCATAACATGGAATCAATATAATAGCTTTTTACAACAAAAGCGATAAAATATATTCATAAAACAATATTAAAAAATGAAAGGTGTTGCTGTGAAAAAAATTCTAACATTAAGTTGTTTAAGTTTGATGATTGCTGCTTGTACTCAAACTGATCAAGCCGAAATCGAAGATATTTCCGGTTCTTCTGGCGGATCAATTTCATCTGTATATACTAAACCGCCGTCAAATATTTCTACAGGTTCTCGCGTTTATTCAACGCCAACATCTTATAACCAACCGACTCAAACAACATCTTCGATTCGAAATACATCAACAACCACCAGTAGCAATGGTACGGTGACGACTAATGAACGAATCACTTATAATCGTAATTATGAGGATATTCCCAAAGGCGGATATCAAGGCAATACTTATACCGTTAAACGTGGGGATACTCTGTTTTACATTGCTTGGGTAACCGGTAATGATTATCGTTCGTTAGCAGCGAAAAATAATATCAAAGAGCCTTATGCTGTCAATGTTGGGCAAGTTTTAGATGTGAGCGGCGGAACAACTATTGTGACGCAACAGACAACTACTTCTCAAACTGCAAGCACAAATAGTGGTAGTAGTAATTATGGTGGAGGCCAATTAGATAATCAACCAGCTTCTACCACCACAACAACCACCACAACAACAACGATTGATGAGGGTAAACCACCTAAAACAACGCAAACAACCAATACGGTCACCACAACGCCACCACCAGCAACAGGCACTGTGTCAAATAATAATATTGCATGGCAATGGCCAGCCAGAGGTAAGATCATTGAAAAATTCTCAAATGCAAGTAAAGGGATCGATATTTCAGGTTCGTTAGGTGATAAAATTGTTGCGGCAGCTGACGGTCGAGTTGTTTACTCAGGTAATGCATTACCGGGATATGGTAATTTAATTATTGTCAAACATAATGATGATTTTTTAACCGCTTATGCGCACAATCAAACTATTTTAGTGAAAGAGCAACAAGCTGTTCGCGCGGGTGAGCAAATTGCTACAATGGGGGCGACAGGTACCTCATCAGTGAGATTACATTTTGAAATTCGTTATCAAGCTAAATCTGTTGATCCTTTAAAATACCTTTCAAATTAATTTAAATTTGAAAATATTAGATTATTTAAAACCAAAATGCACAGTTAACTCTGTGCATTTTGATAGAACAGAATTCATTTAACCGTTTTTATTTTAAGCAACAAAGGAGTTAAATTCATGGCAGTAAAAAAATTAGTTCTTATTCGACATGGAGAAAGTGTTTGGAATCAAGAAAATCGTTTTTGTGGTTGGACTGATGTAGATTTATCTGACAAAGGTAATAAAGAAGCAGCAGAAGCAGGGCAATTACTTAAACAAGAAGGTTTCCAATTTGACTATGCTTTCACTTCAGTTTTAAAACGTGCAATTCACACTTTATGGCACGTGCTTGATGAAGTTGATCAAGCATGGTTACCTGTTGAAAAAAGCTGGAAATTAAACGAACGTCACTATGGCGCATTACAAGGTTTAAATAAAGCTGAAACTGCAGCAAAATATGGTGATGAACAAGTTAAATTATGGCGTCGTGGTTTTGCCATTACTCCTCCTGCGCTTGAAAAATCGGATGAACGTTTTCCGGGACACGATTCACGTTACCGTAATTTACCAGAATCTGAATTACCATTAACTGAAAGCTTAGCGTTAACTATCAAACGTGTACTTCCATACTGGGAATCAACTATCGCACCACGTGTTGCTAAAGGTGAACGTGTTATTATCGCCGCTCACGGTAACTCTCTACGTGCATTAGTTAAACATTTAGATAACATCAGCGATGATGATATTATCGATTTAAATATTCCAACTGGCGTACCATTAGTTTATGAATTTGATGACAATATGAAAGTTATCAAACATTACTATTTAGGTAATGCCGATGAAATTGCCGCTAAACAAGCAGCAGTAGCAAACCAAGGTAAAGCGAAATAATTTCGTTTTTAACTATTTAAAAACGAACTATTAAAAAAGGTAAGTGATGATTGCTTACCTTTTAAATCAAGATTGTTTATTTTATTTTCGAGAGTATTATTTTGTCTAAAATTTATTATATTTATGCTGTAATGAATGCGGGAAAGTCTACTGAGTTATTACAGATTGATCATAATTATTTAAGTAACAATATGAAGACATTACTGTTAAAGTCATCGGTAGATACTCGTGATTCAGCAGTAGAAATTGTGTCTCGATTAGGGCTGCGAAAAAAAGCATTACAACTTGATGATAACAGTGTTGATGAGATTATTGAACACATAAAACAAAGTAATTATGCTTGTATTTTGATTGATGAGAGTCAATTTTTATCATCCAAAACGATTTGGAAGTTATCCGATGTTTGTGATGAATATGGCGTTCCTATGATGTTTTTTGGATTAAAGACCGATTATATGGGACAGTTATTTGAAGGGTCCAAAACATTATTAGAGATTGCAGATAATTTTAGAGAGCTTAAAACAGTTTGCTGGTGTGGCAAAAAAGCCATTATGAATTTATTAGAAGGCCAAGACGGCCAGATTGTTAAATTTGGTAATTCTATTCATTTAGGTGATACGGAGTTTCATTCTGTATGCCGTAAGCATTGGAAAACCGGTCAAGTAAGGCCAAATTGTTAATTTAGTTGCTATTTTTTAGTAAGGTATAAATTAGTTGGGTTTAGAAATGCGTTTTAAATTTGTTAAAAGAAGATAGTTATTTCCATATTGAGTACAATTTCATTAATTATAAGGAATCGTTATGAAAACCAAAATCAGTTCACTAGCATTAGCGCTAACTTTCATCACTGCTACCGCCCAAGCTCAAGAATATGTTCTTATCGACAAGGAAAAAGATATCGATAAAGGATTTTGGGTTGTTCACAATACCGATATTGGATTAAAAGATACCAATTTTAGAATACAAAATAGAGTGTTAACTGGTGGTAAAGAAGAGGGGTCTCAACTGCTTTCAATTACAAGTGGTAATTTCAACATCTATTTAAGCCCAACCCGTGGAATGGGCATTCTCTCTGTGGAAGGTGACGGCATTCGTTTGGGGTGGGATGCTCCTGTTAAAGGCGTTATTAATCCTAAATTTATCGATCTTGAAAGTCGTGATGGCTTAGGCTGGTTAGATGGTTTTGATGAGATGCTAGTACGTTGTGGTTTTGAATGGAGTGGTCACCCTGTCAAAGCAGACGGTAAAATATACTCACTTCATGGACGTGTTCAAAATATTCCGGTGTCAAAATTACTTGTCAATATAGAAGATAAACCGCCATATACCCTAACAATCAAAGGGCTTATTGAGGAAAAATCAGATAATGATAAAAATTTAGAAACTTGGACGTCATTAACTTATGTTCCGGGCACCAAAGAATTCACTATTCACGATGTTGTGACGAATAAAGGTAAGGCGACCAGTGATTATCAAATCATCTATCATAGTAACTTTGGTACGCCAATTTTAGAAGAAGGGGCTAAGTTTGTTGCACCTGTGAAAGAAATTTCTCCGTTTAACGATTATGCTAAAGGTGGTTTAAAAACTTGGGAAACCTATTCCGGTCCAATCAATGATGCCAGCGAAATGGTATTTAACATCTATCCTTATGCAAAAAATGACGGGCAAACTCAAGTCATGTTAACGGACAAAAATGGCGACAAAGCTGTTGGTATTGCTTATAACATCAAACAATTACCGGTATTTTCATTGTGGAAAAGCTTCGATCCAATTAAACAAGGTTATGTTACCGGTTTAGAGCCAGGAACTAGCTTCGCTTATCCTGTTACAATTGAACGTGAGCAAAAACGAGTCCGTCAATTAGAACCCGGACAAAGCACTGAATTCACTTTAACTTATAGCTTATTGTCAAATAAAGAAGCTGTAAGCAAATATGCAGATCAAATTAAGGCTATTCAAGATAACAGAAAAACTGATATCGTTGAAACGCCAATGGCGCAAGAATAATCACTCACTACCATTGCCTACTTTCTTAGTAGGCAATGTTTCAATAGAATGCTTGTTATAATCTTTAACTCAAAACACCGTTTCCCTTATGCTTTTCGATAAAATTCCATATTAAACTGTGTATTTTATGCCTTCTACTACTAAATAGTTAACTACTACAAAAGGAAAAGCTGTTGAGCACACTTATGTTTGATAATATAACGAGATATTTTTACAATAGTCTTTAAAACCCGTTCAATTTTCTGTTTTAAGATAAAGTACCTTTTACCCAAGACAAATAACAATAGGAAACAAAATGACAGCAAGGCGGATAATTATTGGTATCAGTGGCGCAACCGGATTTGCTTATGGCATCAAAGCGCTAGAATTATTAAAACCAATGGATGTTGAAACGCATCTGGTTATTTCAAAAGCCGCCCAGATAACCCAATCTTATGAAGCACCCGACTACAGCATAAAACAGATCGAATCGCTTGCTGATAAGGTTTACAGTGTCAACAACATTGGTGCAGCAATTGCCAGTGGCTCATTTAAAACTATGGGAATGTTGGTTGCGCCTTGTTCGATGCGCTCTTTGTCGGCTATTGCCAATAGTTTTAGTGATAATTTACTCACTCGGGCGGCAGATGTGGTCTTAAAAGAGCGACGACGGTTAGTGTTAATGGTAAGAGAATCTCCTCTGAACTTAGCACATATCAAAAATATGGAAGCGGTCACCTTAATGGGCGGAGTAATTTTCCCTCCGGTACCGGCACTTTATCAACACATTGAAAGTATTGATGATGTCATAACTCATAGTGTTGCAAGAGCATTGGATCTTTTTGATCTTGATATTCCTGCTTTACCACGTTGGGGAGAAGATATGCACTTAAACCGTCATCCCAAATAACGCAGTAATAAATGTTAGCCAATGAAAATAGATAACAATATCATTGAATTTATTAAAAACCAGCATGTGCTTTCGCTCAGTGTGCTTTTGCCTGACAATCAGCTATCGGCGTGCAATGTGTTTTATGTGTTTGATGACCAACAGATGTGCCTTTATTTTCTTACCGAATTGAAAACGCAGCATGCTGAAGCGATGTTAACTCACCCCCAAGTCGCTGGTACTATTAACGTGACGCCAAAAAATATACTACACATACAAGGTATACAGTTTAAAGCAGTAGCAACGCAGCTCACCGATCAGCCAGCAAAGCAGGCTTATTCTCACTATTATCGAGCCTTTCCCTTTGCTCGGATAATGCGAGCGCCAATTTGGTCGTTAACGTTACAACAAATCAAAATGACTAATAATCTACTTGGCTTTGCGCATAAAACCTATTGGCAACGTCAAAGCAGTTAGTTTTTAGCATTGATAAAATAGTTTTGGGAAACTTACTATTTTGAAACACTACCAACCCCAATAAAAGGAACAGACCGATATTGGGAAAAGAGCAAACAGTTGTTTCATAGCTTAAATGATGAGCAAAGAAATCAACTAAAAGTTTTTACACAATTGATTATGATAGATACAATATCTTCAATCTTTAGCAAATTGGACAATTTATCTTCCTACGCTAATCAAGAAAGTTTTTTTGAAGTTACACTCAATGGAAATGTTATAAGTGGCGATTTACAGGAAATGTTTTTAATGAGTATTGAAGAAGATAATGCTTAAATTTTTATAATAATCTTAAATTAAAATCCGCTCCTCACAAGAGCGGATTTTTTAATTCCTTTCCGCTTCAAAGCAGAATAAAAAAGGGGGCAAAAAAGATGTGGCAAAGCCACGCATTTATAAAAATTGGAACCTATCCTAAAATTAGATGATTACGGAAATATAATATATAGAAAAGTAGATGCCAATGGTTACATTATTAGAGGTAAAGCAGGAAATTGGTCATAAAATATTATTTTTACATAAAAAGGATGAAAATGAGAACAAATTTAAAAACACAGGATTATTTTAATAATTTTATTAATAGCGAAAATCAAAGAATACTTAAATTTGATAATTGGTTAGAAATTGCCAAAGTGGTTGAAAATAGAATTCCTTCAATAAAAAGACAACTTTTCACTATTTCTTTAAATATTTTAATTGCAAAATACACTTCAGGATATGCTATTGAAGAACTAAGGAGAGAATTTCCCTTAGTGATAAAAAGATTTGTAGTAGGCTGGAATGATAATGACAGCACACCAGAAGATGACGTTCATTTTGATGAATACCTATTAATGTTAAGAATGTTATCACTTGGCGTCTTATTAGAAACAGATAATGATGATTTCAATAAAATAATAGAAGTACTCTATAAAAGTAACCGTAAAGATGACTTATTTTCTTTTATCATCTCTTATAAAACAGGTTACCCGTCCATGGTAAATAAGTTAACTTATGAGCAATTTAGACCGCTATGTGAAACAACTAAAGAAATAGATAAAAACAAAGCGATAACGATTCTAAAAAATTATCTGGAAAAAGATTGGTATAAGAGTATGAAATTAACCTACTGGTACGATAATCACAAAAGCAAAGCAGATACATTTTTTGGCTATTGGAGCTTTGAAAGCGGAGCATTGGTCAAAATACTTGGCTTAGACGATACCACCTTAAAAAAACAACCATACTACCCTTACGATATGGTGCATTGGGAAAAATAACATTATGGAACTAAGAGATAAATTAAACTCCTTGGAAGGGTATCAAGAAATTATAGATTTAAATATACAGTTCATTAAAGAACGTTTTGAAAAAATTGAAAATTTAAAACAAGATGAAAAGGAAGGAATACAAAAATATCCCAGACCAAATAATGAAATTATAAAATCGACAAAAGATAGTATCATAAATTATTATATTGACCTGATCAAAGCAAAATATTCAATAGGTTTGGGAAAACAAGAAGTAAGTGATCTTTATCAAGATTATTTGAACTTTTTTATCTTAACGGGGAAAGCTAAATCATCAAAAGATTTTCTTTATGGAGAAAATCCCACTCCCTATTACAGCACAGACCAATATGATATTTTACTTTTCAGTTTTAGCCTAGCAATATTACTGAACATTAATAATGAAGACTTTAAAAAATTGGTCTCAGTAAGAAATATTGTTCACGAACCCGATAAGCTACTAGACTTTATGATAAATTATAAACTAGGCGGAAGAACCACCTCAGTAGAAATGAAGGCAAATGAATACAAAAGTTATTCTTCAATTATAGATATAGCCATAACTAATAGAGAAAAAGGAATACAAGCCTTAAAACAATACCTATCAAAACAATGGTTTAAAAATTATAGAAAAATGGGTTGGAGCGAATCGCATAAAAGTAAACATAATATCCACAGCGGCTATTGGAGCTTTGAAAGCGGTGCGTTAGTCAAAATACTCGGCCTAGACGACACCCCCCTAAAAGACCAACCATACTACCCTTACGATATGGTGCATTGGAAAGAGTAACAATATGGAATGTTCAAAATTAAAAATACATTTCAAAAAACAGTAGCAAAAGCAGAAAAAAGAAAAAATTGTGTGGCAAAGCTAGATTGTATCGAATTATTTGGGCAGACCGATTCAGGTCTATGATGATAAAGGTGAGCTGGTTTGGCAGGTGGAGTTTGATATATAGAAAAGATATAGACTTGTTTGCTGATGATAATTATGGGCATTGATGGATAGAAATAGATGGTAAAGAGAGTTATGGTCGGTGGCTGCCTAAAGGAGTTGGACTAAAAGAAACTATTTTTGGCGTACCAAGAGATTTGAATGGACAAACAAGATTTGGAGGCTCACCTACTTTAGATCCTCTTCATGGAGATAGAGGTAAGGGTGTTAATGTATTTCAAGTATATTCTAAAGATGGACGTACTAAGGATGAGATTACAGATCAGATTAGCGATTATGCTAAAAAATATCGTGGTGATTGGCGTTGGCCCGTAGGACAAAATTGTCATTATTTTCAAGAGAAAATGCTAAAAGATTTGAAGTTAGAAATAAGGAAATGTAAATAATGAAAAAAATATTTCTTTTAATCCCAGTTTTATTTTTCTCTTTCTACACGCAAAACGGATTAGGTATGGAAGAAGTGAAATATTATGAAAGTTTTTCTGGATATGATCATCCAATAAAATTAAACAATGAGATCGATTTAAATAGTTTAAAAGATAAAAATAATTATTTAAAAGCTATTTATATAAATAATAAACTTAAAGTAGTTGAAAAATATATAAACAATAATCTTTTTTTTAGTTATGTCTATGTTTATGAGAAAAATAAACTAATAAAAATAGAAACTACTAATATTAATGGAGAAAAGAAAACAATATTAAATGATTAATAATTCTTAAAAATAAAAGCTAACTTATATAAGTTGGCTTTCTTTATTTCCAAAACCATGGACACTTGATGGAGTAAAAGTTTTAGAAGAATTCCTAATATTAAAGATAAATTAATATTTAGTAAGTTATGATAAAATATTAAAACAAATAATGTCATTATTAGATGAAGTTGAAGAATATGATTGGAAAAATCTTTTTAGCCACTTAATAAAAAATTTTTCTAATGATGATAAACAATTTAGTAGAAAAATTATTAAAAAATAAATAGTCTTACTTTAATTGAATAAAGTACTATATCAATTTAAAAATATAAATTTCATAGTTTCACAATAAATTATATGCCAATCTGAGTTTAATCATCTATTTAATAGATATCTACCGATACATATAGAATGTATCGACTAACGGTAAATCCTGATTTATTCACCCCGTCGAAATGGTGGATTATTTTTGGGAAATTAGATATTAAGGCTTATCATATTCATCATGATGTAAATATCGAAAACATAAACAAAACAGTTTCAAAATATATCGAAACCACGTAAGTTATTAGTGGTATAACAATAATATTATTTGTTGTTTTAAACACTTAGGACAGACATAGCATCAAGGATAGTTTGCTAATCGTTTTTACACACTTAATATCAAGTGTGCTTTTCCCATGCTTCCCTTATTGTTGGTTCCTATATTGTTAAAATAACTGAAAGGAACACACATGGCGAAGGACCCGACCAACTTTATTTTAAACGACCCCGTCAAACAGGTACAGCAATTTGGTTAACAGTTACTCCATGGACTCCATGAACTGACCGGCTTAGCTGTCAGTCATAATCGTTATACCTTAACGGTTGACGGGTTAAATGCACCTGTTTCAGTATTAAAGGTTAATGGTGAAGAGCAGTTAAACCAGCCGTGGCAATACACAATAGAGTTTACCTGCACGGATAAACAACTATCGATTGAAACCCTGCTGAATCAAAAAGCTTCGTTCTGCTTTAATCCGTTTAGCGGCAATTTGCTTAATACAGCGATACGCTCCTTAACGGACTTACCCACGGCAGGACAAGCCCGCACCCTTTATGGGATAATTACTGCATTTAGTCTGCTGTCGGTCAGCCGGGATGAAGCGCATTATCGGGTGGTGTTATCGCCAAGATTAGCCCGACTGTCACTGAGCCGTAACAGCGCTATCTTTCAAAACCAAAGTGTCATTAGTGTGGTTGAAACAGTGTTACGCAGCCATGAATTTACCGGCGTTGATTACCGTTTGGAATTAAAAGCGGCCTATCCGGAAAGAGAATTTATCACCCAATGGCAGGAGAGTGATTTAGCCTTTATTCAGCGACTGTTAGCCGATATCGGTGTCTGGTTTCGTTTTGAAACGCATGCCGAGCATCATTGTGATGTCATTGTTATCAGTGATGATGAACAAGGTTATCATCAGGCGGCCGATATTGAGTACAAACAGCCGAGCGGTATGACCGATGACGGTGTTGAAAGCGTATGGGATATCCGGTTAGACAGTCAGGTGGTCGAGTCCTCAGTCAAGGTGCAGGATTACAACTACCGGGATGCCAAAGCCAGTTTACTCAGTGATGTTAACAGTCAACCGAAAGAGGCCACCACCTACGGAACGGATTACCGCTATGCTGAGCACTATAAAGGCTTAAATACAAATGGCATAAAAACCGCGCAGGGTGATGATGAAAGCCAAGCAAGTGACAATGATGACAGCGCTGATGAAAAAGAAAATAGCCGCCATATTGAAAGCGGACAATGGTATGCACGTATTCGTCATGAACACGCAATCAGTGAAAAAATCATCATCAGCGGCGCCAGCAACCACTACAATCTGGCACCGGGGCAACGGATTCACATAAAAGGCAGCCCGCTGGCTGATATCGATGACGGCGTGATTATTTTAAGTGTGGAAGGACAAGGTAACCGCACCGATGCTTATGAGCTACGCTTTACGGCGATACCGTATCAAGCCTTCAAACCTTACCGGCCAAAACCGATAGCCTGGCCGACAGTCGGCGGAACATTACCGGCACGGGTCACCAGTCCGGATAATGACACTTACGGTTATATCGATACGCAAGGTCGCTATCGGGTCAAATTCAACTTTGACTTAAAAAACTGGAAAAACGGTGAAGAGAGCCTGTGGGTCAGATTAGCCAAACCATATGCCGGCAACACCTATGGCTTTCACTTTCCGTTAATTGACGGCACAGAAGTGGCGATAGCCTTTACCGACAGTAATCCCGACAGGCCGTATATCGCCCATGCCATGCACGACAGTGCCCACCCTGACCATGTCACCACGATAAACAAACACCGTAATGTGATACGTACTCCGGCCAATAATAAATTGCGCATGGATGACAAACGGGGGCAGGAGCATATCAAACTGGCAACCGAATACGGTAAAACGCAACTTAATCTGGGTCACTTAGTTGACCAAAACAAAACACCACGGGGTGAAGGGTTTGAACTTCGCACGGATGACTGGGGTGCCATTGCGGCTGAAAAAGGCTTATACCTGACCAGCCAAACCGAGCCAAAAGCGCAAGGCAAACAACTGGATATGCAAGGTGCGATTACCCAGCTGGAAAATGCCTTATCGATAGCCAAATCACTCCAGCAAGCCGCTCAACAATCGGAAGCCCACGATGCCGACACCGACAGTCAGGACCAGCTCAAGGCCAACTTAACTGAACTGGCCCAAAGTGGCATCTTAGCTTATGCGCAAGAAGGTATTGCATTAACCAGTCCGGAAAACATCCAGCTATCAACCGGTAACAGCGTGAGTATCACGGCGGAAAACCAAACCGACATCACGGCATTAAAAAACATCACGGTATCTTCGGGAGAAGCGATAGGGCTATTTGCCCACAAATCGGGGATGAAGGTCTTTGCCAATCAAGGGGATATTGACATACAAGCCCAAAATGCCAACCTGAATATGGCCGCAAAACAAGATATCAACATAGACAGTGTTGACGGCAAACTGACCATTACCGCCAGCAAAGAGCTAACCTTAATCTGTGGCGGCTCGTATATCAAAATCAGCAGTAAAGGCATAGAGCTTGGTACACAAGATAACGTTAAGCTTAAATGTAATGTGATGCAGAAGATGGGGCCGAAAACAAAGCTTGTACCTGAAATTATTTTACCTGGTATTTTTAATTTTATCGGCGTAAGTCAATATAGCATGAGGTTTTTGTTGACTGACAATGATGATAATCCCATTGTATTCATGCCATATAAAATTTGGCATGGTGAAAGCGTTTATGCTAGAGGAACGACAGATTCAAATGGTTATACCAGTACTGTATATTCTGAAGCAGAAATACCATTACATGTGGAAATAGATATAGATAGATTAGGAGAAAATAATGTCAGTAGCAGTAGTGAAGGTCAATATAACATGAAGTTTTTGTTGACTGACAATGATGATAATCCCGTTGTATTTATGCCATATAAAATTTGGCATGGTGAAAGTGTTTATGCTAGAGGAACGACTGATTCAAATGGTTATACCAGTACTGTTTATTCTGAAGCAGAAATACCATTACATGTGGAAATAGATATAGATAGATTAGGAGAAAATGATGTCAGCAGTAGTCATGAATTGGGTTAATAAGCAAAAAGAGCGGAAAACAACAACAACTTTACAAGGAAATAATAATATTACTTCAATAGGAGTAACGATGACTGCTTATGTTAATAAAGTAGCGGATGATGGGTATGTAACCGTACTTCTTGATGGTGAAGGAGAAGTGAGATTTGGTCTTTATATGTATACCAAATTAACTTTATTTGGAATCAATAATAATGGTGATAGAGTTAGATTTAAAATAGAAGATGGTGAATATAAAGGTCGTATAGGTTCTATGGTAATTAAAAAAGGTGTTGATACCCATCTTGGTGTAATCTCACCAGATAATAGCATACCAACAATTAAAGTAAAATATGGTAAATTTGTTACTAATTGGTATTCTAAACCTAGAGATGAAATATTAGATCAACAATTTGCTACGTTAACTGTAGGAAATATATCGGTACAGGTTACGTTAAATTCAGATTGGAACACGCCAAATAGAACACCACTACCTGAAGGAATTTATGAAATTTCTGTTCCTGATGGCGGTCATAATCCTAAACAAACCGATTTTTATACGGTTGGTAATCGTCCTGTGAAAAATTATAAAATTTGGTTTCCTATTTTGCCTTTATCTGAAGAACGATTTATTCATGTTGGTCATCTATCTCATGGTTGTGTATCTATTGTTGATTATGAAAAATATCCAGAAATACATGATTATTTAGTTAAACATAGAGGAAAAGGAAAAAATAATGATGATATTGTCGCACTTTTGGAAGTTATTAAGTAAATTTTTATTTATTTGTTTTTTTAGCTGCATTGCAAGTCAAGCTATTGCTAAGAGTTTTCATGACTGTGATTTGAATTGGATGGTAGAGCATCCTATTGAAGAATGCACAGATTTATATGAAAAGAAAATTTCATCATTGACGGCAACGCAAAAGCAATATTTTGAAGATGAGTTTAAAAGAATTGTAGATGACAAAAGGACAGTACCTGTATGGGTTATAGCTGAGGAGCTTTCTTATCTTTTTAAGGATTATCCAACATCAAAAGTACTGTTTACTAAATTAAAAATAGATGAAAAAGTTAGCAGGACAAATGAATATGATAGTAAACAAATAAATTGGGATGATCCAACATGTTCGGATTGTTTATATTACTTCTTTATGCTTAAACAATTTAAAATTTTATCTTCTATGCTAGAAAAAAAAGGTATATTAGATACCAAAGAAAAAAACATGTTGCTTATTAGTAATCAACGTATTGAGTGCTTAACTGATATTATTGATTATCTGAGTAATAATCTGGACAAATCAATTGAACGAAAAACCATTATCGATAAATGCTATAATTAACAGTTTTTCTTTACACACCTAACAGTAAGTAACCTGATAAATATATTATGCTAAATGGAGATATATTTTAAATCAGGTTTGTTACTAAAGGGTGTATTGTCACAAAATCTCAATTAAAAAATGAAAACACTAACAAAAAAAAGACGGTAATTATATAGAGATGGCGACTTTACCGCTAAAAACAGGTTTAACAGCAAGTCAATATAAACCAAGTTTACACGTGG
>NZ_JAFNNZ010000056.1:0-593 GCF_026536565.1 Gilliamella sp. B2923
AAACAGGCGTCAATCGGTGTCAGTGTGATGGTGGGCACGCAGCGCACTGAGCGGGAGGTCAATCAGGAGCAACATAATGTTATCAGTAGCGGGGTCTCTGCCGGGCAGAATATTCATATCACCGCAACCGGTGATGCAAATGAGCAAGGCGGGGATATCACCTTAAAAGGCAGTGAGGTGAAAGCCGGCAATGATATTAATCTGACCGCTAACCGGGATGTGAATGTGATTGGTGCGGTCAATACGCAGCACAGTGACCGGGATGAGAAAAGCTACGGCGGTGGCGTGGGGATTCAGCTTCAGTTTGGTGGCGATGAAAGTGGTCTGCGGTTTAAAGCCAACGGTAACTTTAGTCGGGAGCGGGAAAATGCTGACGGCAGTGCCTGGACCGAGAGTGTGATTGATGCCAAAAATCAACTCAATATCAAAACCGGTCATGATGTGAATGTGGTCGGTGGTCAGTTAAAAGGGGATACGGTGAAGATGAATGTGGGCAATAATCTTAACATTCAGTCACTGCAAGATACCGATAATTATGATTATGAAAAAATCAGTGCTTCAGTCAGCGGCACCGCCGGTTATGGTGGGGTGAG
>NZ_JAFNNZ010000057.1:0-566 GCF_026536565.1 Gilliamella sp. B2923
AAACCTTACCGGCCAAAACCGATAGCCTGGCCGACAGTCGGCGGAACATTACCGGCACGGGTCACCAGTCCGGATAATGACACTTACGGTTATATCGATACGCAAGGACGCTATCGGGTCAAATTCAACTTTGACTTAAAAAACTGGAAAAACGGTGAAGAGAGCCTGTGGGTCAGATTAGCCAAACCGTATGCCGGCAATACCTATGGCTTTCACTTTCCGTTAATTGACGGCACAGAAGTGGCGATAGCCTTTACCGACAGCAACCCCGACCGCCCGTATATTGCCCATGCCATGCACGACAGTGCCCATCCTGACCATGTCACCACGATAAACAAACATCGTAATGTGATACGTACTCCGGCCAATAATAAATTGCGCATGGATGACAAACGGGGGCAGGAGCATATCAAACTGGCGACTGAATACGGTAAAACGCAACTTAATCTGGGTCACTTAGTTGACCAAAATAAAACACCACGGGGTGAAGGGTTTGAACTTCGCACGGATGACTGGGGTGCCATTGCAGCTGAAAAAGGCTTATACCTGACCAGCCAAACCGAGCC
>NZ_JAFNNZ010000058.1:0-529 GCF_026536565.1 Gilliamella sp. B2923
GACACCAAAATAAAAGTATTGAGTAAACAAGTTAATATCAACTGGTTACAAATTGAGATTAACACATCGGAGACCGAAACTAAAAAGTTATGGGTAGAAAATAGTGAGAAGATAGCCGAAAAAGCCAAACTTGAAGGAGATATAGAATTAGCCGAAGCAACCCCGGCCTGGAGCCAACATCCTCTACAGCTAAGTGAATTAACCGGCAGCCAAAACGTGGTTCAAATGCCGATGATATTTACTCTGAATGATAAAGAATTTCAAGCAGAAAATGCCCGCGCAGTTGACGACAAAGGTACGTTATGGATTTTAATCCAAAAAGATGTCTTAGGCAGTAAGAATCTACCTGTCCTTGGTTGGGCAGCCATCGGCCATGAAGGCGTAAAAAAAGTCAGTTGTTGGGACTGGTTTGATTTTAAGGAGATTATAGAAACCAGCAGTTTAAAAGAATTTTACCTGAGTGCGAAAAAAGCGGAAACCCGAAACAAAGATAATGCCTCACTTGAGCAATATAAGCCAACCATTAAAG
>NZ_JAFNNZ010000059.1:0-529 GCF_026536565.1 Gilliamella sp. B2923
GACACCAAAATAAAAGTATTGAGTAAACAAGTTAATATCAACTGGTTACAAATTGAGATTAACACATCGGAGACCGAAACTAAAAGGTTATGGGTAGAAAATAGTGAGAAGATAGCCGAAAAAGCCAAACTTGAAGGAGATATAGAATTAGCCGAAGCCACCCCAGCCTGGAGCCAACATCCTTTACAGCAAAGTGAATTAACCGGCAGCCAAAACGTGGTTCAAATGCCGATGATACTGAGTTTGAATGATGAGGCATATCAAGCAAAGCAGACCCGTGCAGTTGACGACAAAGGTACGTTATGGATTTTAATCCAAAAAGATGCCTTAGGCAGTAAGAATCTACCTGTCCTTGGTTGGGCAGCCATCGGCAGTGAAGGCGTAAAAAATGTCAGTTGTTGGGACTGGTTTGATTTTAAAGAGATTATAGAAACCAGCAGTTTGAAAGAATTTTACCTGAGTGCGAAAAAAGCGGAAACCCGAAACAAAGATAATGCCTCACTTGAGCAATATAAGCCAACCATTAAAG
>NZ_JAFNNZ010000009.1:0-97913 GCF_026536565.1 Gilliamella sp. B2923
ATTAACAGCGTCCGAAACCTGCGGACTAAAAACCCGCAATTTTTAAAGAAATAAAAACCTTGTCAAAAAGTTTCAGAAAATATAGGTGTTTAAGCAAAAACACAACCCCCTGACAAGAACTTTCAGAAAACATATACGTTTAAGTATAAAACCAGTATGGTTTTAAACTATAACGCATCTTAAAGGATGTGATCTTCACGGCTTGATAACATCAAAATATTATCAAGCCACTGGCTACGGTTTATAATACATCAACGATCGATTCACAAAGTCTGGACATATTATCCAGCGTCATACCGGCAACATTAATACGTCCGGAATTTACAATGTAAATCCCATAATTATCCCGTAATTTCAATACTTGTTCTTCACTCAGTCCGCTAAAAGAAAACATACCGTTTTGTTTTGCAATAAAACTAAAGTCTTGATTGGCACCTTTATCTTGCAGTGTTTTGACAAACAGTTGTCGCATACGGTGTATACGTTGGCGCATGCTGGTTAATTCGTCGATCCACTCTTCTTTTAGTTCATCATTGTTTAAAATATAAGAGACAATTTTAGCGCCATGTGCCGGCGGATTAGAGTAATTGGCTCGAATAATTGTTTTAACTTGACTAAAGCTACGATCGGCAATTTCAGCATCAGCAGCAATTAAGGTAAATGCGCCAACCCGTTCATTGTAAAGTCCAAAGTTTTTCGAATATGAGCTGGCAATCAACAGTTCAGGATGATGATTGGCAAAAAGTCGTAATCCATAGACATCTTCTTCAATCCCTTGTCCAAATCCTTGATAAGCTAAATCAAATAGCGGTAGCCAGCCATTTTTTAGCGCTAGCTCAGAGATAGCTTGCCACTGCTCTGGTGTAGGGTCGATGCCGGTTGGATTATGGCAACAACCATGAAATAGTACCGCTTCACCAGCGGTGACGAGGTTTAAATCTTCCATTAATCCGGCAAAATCAAGTCCATGATTTTGTGCATCGTAATAACGGTATTCACGCACTTCAAGTCCGGCGGTTTGGAAAACACTGCGATGATTAGGCCATGAAGGGTTGCTTACCCAGATGCGTTTTACTTTTGTGCGGCGTGATAAAAAGTCCGCCATAATGCGTAAAGCGCCTGTTCCGCCGGGTGCTTGGGCGGTACGTGCTCGCTCCATTTCACTGCCGAAAAGCAGTTTTTGAGTTGCAAGGTTGAATAGAGGGACGCCATCAATAGGCAAATAACTTTTTGTTGTTTCTTCGTCTAATAATAGACGTTCTGCCTTTTTCACACTCTCTAAAATAGGTGTTTTGGTGGTTTCATCTTTATAAACCCCAACGCTAAGATTTATTTTGTTGGTACGTTCATCACTGTTGTAGAGATCCGCTAGTCCTAAAATGGGATCAGCTGGTGCTTGGAGTAAATATTCAAACATAATTCACCTATTTCCTTTAATGACTCTCAACGCATTATAAACACATTATTTTGTACTTTACAATTTCGTTAATGATGTTAAACCGATAAATAATTTTTAGGGGTCAACTTACGCTGCTGGAAAAACGGTTAACTTATTGAGAAAACAAGTTAAATTTTCTGCCAACGGGCGCACTTCACCGCTAATCAGGTCTTCAATTACCACTTCGCCAGTTAGGTTATTTAATGCCACAATTTCGGTACTTTCATCGGTAGCGGCAATAAATATTGTCGGTAATCGTCTTAATTTTTTTTGTTGCAATAAATGGGCGATTATATTTTGTTCAAGATTAGAGAAGTCATCATCATTCCACGCTTGGAGCAACACTAAATTTGTTTGTTCAAATTTTGCAGACATATTGCCGGCATATTGCGTGCCATAAAAAATATGGGCACTTTGTTGAAGGGTAATGCCGACCAGTTGTTCGGCAATAGCTAACGTTTTTGCCGGCTGTAGTAAAAAAGGTTGCCAGTAAACCGCTAGCTGCTCTGTTTTGATTATGCAAGGTGAAGGTATGGCATGCAACTCTTCACTTTTAGGGGCGTTGTCAAACTGCTTTATCCAGCGTGTGGTAAAATCAATTAAGGCTTTTTTTTCAGGAACACTCATTAACAATCTAAATCTCTTTTATTGCTATATTATTGTCGTATTATACTGATTGTATTGCGATATACACGATAATCTTTCTCGCATCATGATAAAGTGCACCAAAATGTCAAGAAGTTTCAGAAAACATAGGTGTTTAAGCAAAAACACAACCCCTTGACAAGAACTTTCAGAAAATACCTATGTTTAAGTATAAAAACAAAAGTTTAAGATATTTCCAAAATATTCCCAAACCCTAATCCTTACCTTCCACAAAAGCATACAAGTGCACCAGACCGCACCTTCACAAAGCGCCGACAACGGAGAGAGGTTAACACGCCAAACAGGGATGTTTGGCGAGGCGCTGTTTTGTCCGGAACAAATCAGCGCCGGTGCGTTAAGACCGAACGAAGGCGGAGGGCAGTCGAAGACCGCTTTGGGTGGTGCTGCGAGGGGGTATAGGGGGATTTCGCATAAAATCCCCCTAATTCAGACGCAGACACCGAAATGAAAATATCAACCAATCAACAGCGTCCGAAACCTCCAAACCAAAAAACCGCAACTTTTAACGAAATAAAAACCTTGTCAAAAAGTTTCAGAAAACATAGGCGTTTAAGCAAAAACACAACCCCTTGACAAGAACTTTCAGAAAATACCCATGTTTAAGTATAAAAACAAAAGTTTAAGATATTTCCAAAATATTCCCAAACCCTAATCCTTACCTTCCACAAAAGCATACAAGTGTACCAGACCGCACCTTCACAAAGCGCCGACAACGGAGAGAGGTTAGCACGCCAAACAGGGATGTTTGGCGAGGCGCTGCTTTGTCCGGAACAAATCAGCGCCGGTGCGTTAAGACCGAACGAAGGCGGAGGGCAGTCGAAGACCGCGTTGGGTGGTGCTGCGAGGGGGTATAGGGGGATTTCGCATAAAATCCCCCTAATTCAGACGCAGACACCGTAATGAAAATATCAACCAATTCCCAGCGTCCGAAACCTGCAAACCAAAAAACCGCAACTTTTAACGAAATAAAAACCTTGTTAAAAAGTTTCAGAAAACATAGGTGTTTAAGCAAAAAACACCAAATCTTGATAAGAACTTTCAGAAAATACCCACGTTTCAGTATAAAATTATCACTATAACAACCATATTGTTAATATTATCAATAGTATCTTGGCAAAATAAAAAAAAGATTGGCTAACTGTCGATAAAATAGCAAGTTTAATTTACTTGCTATCCTTCGCTGAAACGTGAATAATAAGCGGGGATAATTTTATCCGTGTAATGCAGCAATGGCGTTAGACATTACAATTTATCAAAAAATAAAATAGCGTAAGTAGAATTATTATAATTAAATAATATGTTTATTTTAAACAATCATATAAAGATTTAATTGGTTTGCCAAAAGTCGCTTACAAACCGAAGTTTGCAAATTAATCATAGCAATAATATCAATAGTAATAAGTTTAATGGTGTTGACAAATTGCACCAATCTTTTGAATTAAAAGTTAGTTTTTGCAACCATTAGTTCTAAAGTGAAGTATCGTATTGATATTGTTTGCGTTATACAGGATTCACATAAAATAATAACAAAAATAACACAAATAAAATAATGAATGCCGTATACGAGAATATTTAGTCAGTAGCATTATTTATCATTGTTAAAATAAGCATTTATTAATAATAAAATCCTACCTACAATTAATTAAGATTAATTAAGAGTGTAGAATAATGAAAAGAATGCTGATCAACGCAACCCAGCAAGAAGAGCTGCGTGTTGCCCTTGTTGATGGCCAACGCTTGTATGATTTAGATATCGAAAGTCTTGGACATGAGCAAAAAAAAGCCAATATATACAAAGGTAAAATCACTAAAATCAATCCAAGTTTAGAAGCCGCTTTTGTCTCTTATGGTGGTGAGCGAGATGGTTTCCTACCGTTAAAAGAGATCGCTGAAAGTTATTTCCCGTCTAATATTTCTGGTCGTCGTAGTATTAAACATTTACAAGAAGGTCAGGAAGTTTTAATTCAAATTGAAAAAGAGATTCGAGGCAAAAAAGGGGCGGCGTTAACAACCTATATTAGCCTTGCCGGTAGTTATCTTGTTTTAATGCCAAACGATCCACGTGCCGGTGGTGTATCACGCCGTATTGAAGGTGAAGATCGTGATGATTTAAAACGTATTATTGATGCCTTAGAAAAGCCAAAAGGTATGGGCGTTATCGCTAGAACAGCTGGTGTGGGCAAAAGTCAGGAAGAGTTACAACAAGATTTAAATGCACTGGTTACCTATTGGACAGCCATTCAAAACGAAGCTAAAAATCACCCGGCACCGAGTTTGATTCATAAAGAAAGTGATATTATCACCCGTGCATTTCGTGATTATTTACGTGATGATGTCGGTGACATTTTAATCGATAATCCGAAAGTGCTCGAAATTGCTAAAAAACGTTTAGTTGATTTAGGACGGGTCGAGTATGTTAATCGTCTTAAATTATATGACGGTGATGTGCCTTTATTTAACCATTTCCAAATTGAAGGGCAAATTGAATCGGCTTTCCAACGTGAAGTCAGGTTACCTTCTGGTGGTTCGATTGTGATTGATGCAACTGAAGCATTAACTGCAATTGATATTAACTCCGCTAAATCAATTCGGGGGAGTGATATTGAAGAGACCGCATTTAATACTAACTTAGAAGCGGCAGAAGAGATTGCCCGCCAGTTACGTTTACGTGACTTAGGTGGCTTAATTGTTATCGACTTTATCGATATGACGCCGGTACGTAATCAACGTGAAGTTGAAAACCGCTTAAAAGAGGCGATGAAAACCGATAGAGCAAGAATACAAACAACCCGTATTTCTCGCTTTGGTTTACTTGAGATGTCTCGCCAGCGATTAAGCCCGTCGTTACGTGAAGCAACGCATCATATTTGTCCTCGTTGTCAAGGTACAGGTACGGTACGGGATAACAATTCATTATCGCTCTCGATTCTTCGTTTAATTCAAGAAGAAGCGATGAAAGATAATACTGTTCAAATCGATGTGATTGTACCGGTGCCGATCGCCAGTTACTTGCTGAACGAAAAAAGACGAGCCATTACCAATATTGAAAGAATGCATCCGGATGTCAAAATCGTCATTGCCGCTGATGAAGAAATGGAAACACCGCTTTATAAAGTGATCCGTAAGCGTACCGGCGAAGAAACTGATGTGTTAAGTTACAATCTACCGAAATTGATTCGTGAACTTGAAGACGAAGAAGAAGAGCAAGTTGCCGAAGTTGTGGTTGAACAAGCGGTCTTATCCGGTCCTAAAGTTGAAGCGTGTGGTACCGGCAAAGCGAACAACGAGCCGAAGGTTGAAAAATCGACCGGTTTATTTGGTGGTCTGTTTAGCAAAATTCGTAACCTGTTTGTTGCGAAAAAACCGGAGCCGGAACCAGAGGTTAAACCGAAACCGACCCGTAAACGTGATAACCAACGTTCGAATAATCGTCGACGTAATAACAAAAATAACCATACAGCGAACAATAGCAATAATGCCGCAAGCGATGAAGTAAAAGAGACAACTCGCAGCAATAATCGTCGCAGTAAACAAAACAATAATGCGAACAACAATGCTAATGCTAATAACAATGCCAATAACAATGTTAAAGCAGAAAAAACCGTTAATGAAGCGCCGCAACCGAAGGTCAAAGAGGTTAAACCAAGACGTCAGCAACGTGCATTAACCAAAAGTGTTCGGGTAAAAAATAGCGAAGCTACCGTACCTGCTCAGCAAGAGCGTGTTGTTATTCCGTCGTTATTATTACCGGTAATTGTGCGTGATGAGACTCAAGCGGCCGCATCGGACGCTCAACCAAAACGCCAACGTCGTACATCCCGTCATTTACGTATGAATGGGCCACGTAATAAGCGTCGGTTGAAAAATAATGAGCTGAAAACCTCACCAATGCCATTACCATTTGCCGCGGCATCGTTAGAGTTGGCTTTGGGTCGGGTTGCTATTGACTACAGTCAAGTGGTCAGCCAAACTCAATCCAATACACCAACACGAGTTGTGATCCCTTCACTCTTATTACCGGTTATTGTTAAACCGGAAGATGAAGTAAGTAGCAATGTGGATGCTGTTGAGCAAACAGTTGAGGTAAGTGAAGCGGTTGCGCCGCAAACAACAAAAAGCGTTGTGGCAAGTGAGCAAAAGTCTGAGCAACAAATACCGCAACAACTCGAACTGGTATCAGAGCCTGAGCAAGAAGCGGCGACTGAAACTAAAATTGAAACTGAAACTGAGCAAGCGGCTGATACCACGCATTCATCAACCGGTAGCGCCTCTTCAGCAATGACCAAAGCGCCAGCGCCTGATTATGTTGTCAGTGAAGCAGAAATAAAATCACGACAAGAGTCAGATTATAATTATGCCGGTAAAGGGAATGCTGGTGGTTTAAGTGCTCAAGACCATGCTTATGCCGCCGCAGGCAAACCAATGGTATCGGATGACTAATCGATACTTCATCTAAAATAACGGTGATAATCTTCACCGTTATTTTATCAATCACTAAAGCGATAAAGATAAACAATGATTACCTATATATTTAAAAAAATAGTAACGTTTTTATTTATTATCTGCGTACTGGCTCAGATTAGCTTTTGTCTTGTCTATTTTGTTCCTCATTCCACTTTTCAAAATCTGAATTTTAGCGATGCCTATATAGCTTTTTTCAAGCAATTGCTACAAGGACAATTTAGATTGATGTCGGGTGAAACCGTGCCATTTTTACACACATTATTAGCGACTTTTGAGCTGTGTATTTTGGCGTTAATCGTGGCGTTACTCATTGGTTTACCGCTCGGTATTTTATTGGGTCTTAGTAACATTAATTGGCTTAATAGTTCGATTCGGTTGAGCTGTCTGCTATTTTATTCTTGCCCGATAGTCATGCTGGTTGTGGTGGTGATGCACTTAATATCACCAAATTGGACGGTATTGATTAACTATAACGTATCGCCTTCGGTATCCGGCGTTTCTTTGTTGGATATTTTTACCTCATCAAGAACAGATAAGCTAAGTGCGATACTTGATCAACTCCATTATCTGATGCTGCCAACGATTATACTTGCCATTCAGCCAAGTATTATGACTATTCAATTAATTAGCCAAAATGTCAAAAGTACCTCACGGCAAAATTATATTAAAATGGCGATTATTCGGGAACGTTCACCCTTTAGAGTGTTACGACGTCATTTATTACCTAATTCAATTCCGAACACGATACCGCAGTTGACCTATAATACCACGACACTGTTATTTTCAACTATGGTGATCGAAATTCTCTTTAATCGGGTTGGCTTAGGGCAGTGGGTGATGATAGCATATCGTCATCACAACTATTTTATTATCTCCATTGCTATTCTTGCTTGTGGGACAGTGATTAGTTTATTAACCCTATTAGGTGAAATAACCGCTGTTGCGATTTATCCACTGCGCCGTAAGGAGCATTATGTATAACTCAGCTAATATATTAAAAAACATTAGGTTATTTTTTAATAAGCTTCATAGTAATCTTTACTCGATTGTCGGCTTTTATGGCATATTAGCAATCACATTTGTGGCAGTGTCAACCAAATGGTTTTTCCATGCCCATTTAAATCCAATTTATGTTGCTTCGTTACCGCCGGCATGGTGGGCAAATGGTGATATTAATCATATATTGGGCACCAATCATCAAGGGCAAGATATTTTTGATTATCTGCTAATCGGTTATCGCTCCACAATGTCCATGACTTTAAAAGCGGTATTTTATGTGGTTGTGATTGGCGGGATAATTAATTATTTGATGTTTTTTGTCGCTTTTATACGGCCATTCATTCTTTTTATCTTTCGATTCTTTATGGTGGTACCGCCACTGCTGGGGGTCATTGTTGTCAGTTTATTGCTGGGAGATGATATTACCAACGTATTAATTATTATCGGTTTATCTTATGCCCCACGCTTTATTTATAATATTCATCAGCGAGTGATAAAAGAGTGGAATAAGACATACATTACCGCCTATCGACTAGACGGCTTGTCACGTTTTACCATTTTAAATCACTATATTTTGCCAAATATTTTACCGCTTTATTTAACGGAAATTGTTTCACTGTTTGGGTCAATTATCTTAGCGATGACCACTATCACTTTTTTAGGCTTTGCCAATGACTATTCACGGCCTGATTTAGGGATGATGATGTATACCATGAAAGATATTATCGACACCAACTTTTTAGCATTTTTAGCGCCGGGATTGGCTGTTTCTGCTACAATTACACTGGTTTATTTATTCAATTATGGATTATATGGCCAACGAGCAGGGCAATAATTATGGCATTGTTAGATATTCGAAATTTAACCATAGAATTTATCACGCCTGACGGTCTGTTGCGTGCCATTGATCGGGTAAATTTAAAACTGTCTGAAGGTGAAATTCGTGGGCTAGTGGGTGAGTCTGGTTCGGGTAAAAGCCTGATTGCTAAAGCTATTTTAGGGGTCACCAATCATAATTGGAAAATTTCGGCCGATAGATTCTATTTTAATGACATTGATCTGCTCAAATTGACGCCAAAACAGCGTCGTAAAGTGATCAGTGCCAATATCTCAATGGTGTTTCAAGAGCCTCAGTCGTGCTTAGATCCTTCCATGAAAATCGGGCAACAATTAATTGAAGCGATTCCTCGTCGAACGTTTAAAGGACACTTTTGGCAACGCCTGTTTTGGCGAAAAAATCGGGCGATCGAACTTTTACATCGGGTTGGGATTAAAGATCATAAAGAGATCTTAAAATCTTATCCGTTTGAATTAACCGAAGGCGAATGTCAAAAAGTCATGATAGCCATTGCACTGGCAAATCAGCCTAAATTACTGATTGCCGATGAGCCAACTAACGCAATGGAAGCCACAACCGAAGCCCAAATCTTTCGGTTATTGGCGAGTATGAATCAAAATATGGGGACCACCATTTTGCTCATTAGTCATGATCTACAAATGGTAACAAGGTGGACAGATCGCATTAATGTCCTTTATTGTGGTCAAACGGTAGAAGTTGCTGATAGTGAAGATCTGATCAAGTCGCCTTATCACCCCTATACTCAAGCTTTGATTTATGCGATCCCTGATTTTGGTAAATCAATGCCGCACAAAAGTCCGTTAAATACTTTGCCCGGTGTTATTCCTTCACTAGAACATTTACCGATCGGTTGTCGGTTGGGTCCTCGTTGTCCGTATGCGCAAAAAAAATGTATTCAAGCACCCGAACTTATTCCAATAAAAGATCATGCTGTTGCTTGCCACTTTCCTTTAAATATTGATGAGTAACCATAGATAGTAGGAAGATAACATGAATCCAATATTAAAAGTGCGTAACTTATCAAAGCGATTTAAGATCCCAAAAGGTCTGTTTGGGCATTTGTATATCGATGCTGTTAAACCGATATCCTTCTCATTAAACGAAGGCAAAACCTTAGCCATTATTGGGCAAAATGGCTCCGGTAAATCAACATTGGCTAAAATGTTGGTCGGTATGATTAAACCCGATAGCGGTGATATATGGATCGACGGTAGCAAAGTCGAGTATGGTGATTTCAGTTCCCGTTCTCAATTAATTCGTATGATCTTCCAACATGTTGAAAGCTCGTTCGATCCAAGACTACGCATTGGTCAATTGCTCGAAATACCCTTAAAGTGCAATACTCAGTATGATGCTTTTGAACGGGAAAAGATGATCAGTGATGTATTAAAACAAGTCGGACTATTGCCGGAACATGCTTCTTATTATCCGTCAGTCATGGCCGCCGGGCAAAAACAGCGTGTTGCACTGGCTCGGGCACTGATTTTAAAACCTAAGGTGATTATTCTCGACGAGGCGTTAGCCGCTTTAGATATCTCTATGCGTTCGCAGATTGTCAATTTAATGCTTTCACTGCAAGCTGAGCAAAATATCTCGTATGTGTATGTTACTCAGGATATCGGCATGATGAAACATATCAGCGACGAAATTTTAGTGATGCATAATGGCGATCTTGTCGAATCCGGTAATACCGCAGAAGTATTAGCCTCGCCATTAAGTGATATCACCCAAAAGCTGATCAATAGCTATTTTGGTGAAGCATTGACTGCCGATACCTGGCGTACCGATACACGGGCTTTTTAACCATATTTTTTAATCATTCTTTTTAACATGCACTTAAATACGTTATTTACTACGCTGTTTCACCGGTCAAATCATATCGTAATATAAGCATGATTAATCCGTGCGAATAATCATCAGTAATCATGACTATTTGTCTGATTTTGTTTGAAATATCTTATCCGAATATATCTGATAAAATTCTCGACAAACTTGCTAAAACACATTATATTTAGCTATAAAGATTTCTAGACGTCTATTTTAGAGGTTTAAAATTATTTATTGTTTTTTAGGAGTTTTGTTATGCCAATATGTATTCCTGATTCATTACCTGCTGTTGATGTGCTTCGTAATGAAAATGTATTTGTGATGACGTCGTCTCGTGCCAATACCCAAGAAATTCGACCGCTTAAGCTCCTGTTCCTCAATTTAATGCCCAAAAAAATAGAGACCGAAAATCAATTTTTACGGTTACTGTCTAACTCTTCACTACAAGTCAATATCCAGTTATTACGTATCGATCAACGTGAATCCAAAAATACCCCGGTTGAACATTTAAATAGCTTTTATTGTGATTTTGATGATATTTGTCAGCAAAATTTTGACGGATTGATTATTACCGGTGCACCATTAGGTAAAGTCGCATTTTCTGATGTGGTTTACTGGCCTAAGCTTGCTCAAATCATCGCTTGGGCAAAAGAGCATGTGACCTCAACGATGTTTGTTTGTTGGGCGGTACAAGCGGCATTAAATGTGCTTTATGATTTGCCAAAATTCACCCGTAACCATAAATTATCGGGCGTGTATCAACACCAAATATTGCAACCTAATGCGATTTTAACCCGTGGTTTTGACGATGCTTTTTTAGCACCACATTCAAGGTATGCCGATTTTCCGATTGATAAAATTAAAAACTATACCGATTTAATGATTTTGGCCGAATCAGATATAGCCGGTCCTTACTTAATGGCAACCGCCGATAAACGAATGGCATTTGTCACCGGTCATCCGGAATATGACTCGTTTACCTTAGCCAATGAGTATTATCGGGATTTGAAAGCAGGAATAAATCCGGATATTCCTTATAACTATTTTCCGGAAAATAACCCCGATTTAACCCCCAAAGCAACATGGCGAAGCCACGCTTATTTACTCTTTAGCAACTGGCTTAACTACTATGTGTATCAATTAACACCGTTTGATTTAACCACTCGTAATTTGACGATTGATGATTAATTTTTAATAATAAATAGATGGATTTAAATGAATAAGTCCATCTAGGTGAATCTTTGCATATTAATGTTCATATTTTAGTAAATGGCTAAAAGCCAAAAAGCAGCATCATAGAATTTTGACAATCCGATAAGTTTATGTCTCTTGGATTTCCTTCAATACCTAAATTAACCTTTGTTGTTTTGGTAAATCCTTTTATCTCTTTCTTTTTTATGCAAAAACTCTATAATTTAAATAAAATTAATATGTTATACAATGAAAAATGTAGTTGGTTTCCATTTCTATTTTTGGACTTGGTGGCAGAATTAGCTAGGCAAGATGATAAAACTCCCTCTAAAAATCCACAATACGTATTAAAAGACGCTACAACTAAATCTAATGATAAATAATACGATATACTAAATTAGGAACAATGCTAATAATGGCTTCTATGAGTAAAATGATATTATCAGGTTTAGAATGTTTTTTTAATAAGATAAAAGTTAAATATGAATTAAATGTTTTGTTTTATTGACTTACAAGTAAACAACAAATAGCATTAATTAAAATAATAAATAGGAATAGGCAGCATAAATGACTAAAGAGATAGCATTAATCAATAATTATACTACTACTGGAGGGCGAATAATTAGCGGAGATCAACGTGAAGTTGCACATGGATATGCAGTTGCCTTGTTAGGGGATAAAACTACCTGTCCTAAATGTAAGTCGATAGGAACAATAATTGAAGGGGCTATAAACTGGTTAGTTGATGGAAAGCCTGTTGTTTATGATGGTTGTATTGTTGCTTGTGGTTGTAAACCGATTGGATGTAATCGTGTTATTGCCAGTAAAAGTTATCTGTTTGTGGGTGTAACTAGTGATCACTACCTACCTTATGCGTCTTCTTTATCAAGTAAAGAATCCACTCATTACACTAATGGATCACAAATAAATCAACACTCCAATTTTACAAAAAATAAAATTTCATATTTACACAACATAACTACTAATGAAAAAAATTTAATTCGTGCTGATGCACACCATCTTTTACAATGTGTAGATGAGCTTTGTGAAAAACATTTATATCATAACGATATAAAACAAGCTTTTAAACAAAATCTAAAGGCATTTGCTAATAATATTGTTGAGCAGGTAGATAACAACACAATATCCTATCAGCAAGGCTCTGAAAAAATCAAAGAAGAAGAAAAAGATCTATGGGATCAATCATTCGAGTGGGTGACTAGGGGATTATCTATTCTTGGTGGAACAGGTTTGCTGATGGCTGGAGCAGCAATGTGTACTACAGGTATTGGATGTGTGGTTGGGGCATATTTGGGTGCTCATGGCATAAATAGTATCCAAGAGGGGGTTTTGGGAGAAGATGGCTTTTTGAAATCGGCTTATCAAGAAGCAGCCAAACAATTAGGTATGTCAAAGTCTGTTGGTAGTTTTATTTATGACATGGTTGATATAGGAATATCGGTTAAAGGAAAACTTAAATTAGTGCCCAAAATAGGGGAGCTGGGCGAGCCTGTCAAAAAATTATGGTATTATGGTCGTCAAGATCTTGTTCGTTACTATAGGCAAATGGGAAAATGGGCTCTTGCTTCAGAAATTTTTAGTGATATGGTTTCACTAAAGTCCATTATAGAAGATTTTAAAAATATTTTTGTTTATGATAAAGATACAAAACAATCGTCATTAAGTATATCTGAACCGGAAAAAATCACGAATATAGGTAATTTAGTTGATAGTTGTGTGATAGTTCACGTACTCACATTTGATGAAAATGAAGAAGCACCCGGACATTACTATCGTTGTATAAGTCCAAATGGTGAACAATATGAGATTAAATAAATTTTAAGGATGATTATTGATGCTAATAATTGTTGTTTTTATCTATTATTTTATATCAATCACCACTCTTTGGATTTGTTATTATTTTCGGCGTTTTACTGAAAAAGATTATAAATATAATAATAGTTTGAGATGGAAACGCCGATTTGCAATTATATTGACATATGCAATGGTTTTTTTTCAAATAACAGTTTGTAGCGAACGTAAAATTTTTTTTTACACAATCGATAATTATTTTATTCTTTATTCAGCTTGCTTTTTTATCATAGCTGCTATTTTTGCAATAAATTGGGTGGAAACAATAAGACATCCTTTTAATAGAAATAAAAAAATTAAATAATATTTTTTTACGCTCACATTTATTCAATCACAATCATTTTATCTGTTACAGTCGTTGATATCATTATTGATATCGGGGCTATTATCATAGGTAAATGATACATTTTTATGGTTTTTTGGATTAACTTCGATTGTTCTATTTGGGTATTTTCGGCTGTATGCTTGTTGCCGTTGTTTAGCTACTCAATAACTATTTTTCGATTGTGTCGTAACGGTTGATGAGTGTTAGTAAATTGTGCTTAGCTTGTCTGCCATGATCTACTCGCACGTTTGCATAGCAAACTTAACGGTTAAAGCCTAGGAAAAACCCCACTGACGCCTTTTGGTTATTCAAATTTAAAAAAATCGAGTTTACCCATAGGACTGGGGTTTATTTTTTTTCTTTGTTTTTTATGTAAGTTGGCTATCTTTCTTAATTAATAAGAAACATTAGATGATTGATTTGTTTTTTCTAGCTGTTTAAAGTGGCTTAATCTTTCATCAAGCGCTTGCATATACAACATGGTATCAACACCAACGGCAACGAAATTTGCTCCCCATGAAATACATTTTTTGGCCATTTCGATATCGACCGCTAAAAATCCTGCCGCTTTACCTAATTGCCTAATTCTTTTGATCGTTTTTTCAATGATTTTTTGGACTTCTTCATGTCCTGCATTGTCGGGATAACCTAAGGAGGCGGATAAATCGGCTGGACCAATAAATACCCCGTCAATGCCGTCAGTCATCACAATTTCATCAAGATTTTCTAATGCTTTTTTGCTTTCTACTTGCACCAGCAGGCAAAGCGAATCATTCACTTTTTGTATGTAGTTTTCAATTTTTCCCCACCGGGCGGCTCTTGCCACGCTCGCCCCGACACCGCGCATCCCTTCCGGCGGATAACGTGTTGCTGAAACGATTTCTTTAGCTTGTTTGGCCGTTTCGACCATGGGAATTAATAATGTTTGTGAGCCAATATCTAAAATCTGTTTAATATTTGCTTGCTGACCTTCTAAAGGGCGTACGACCGGGTGTGCTTTATATGGCGCAATGGCTTGAAGTTGTGTCAGTAGTGTTTGTGCGGTGTTTGGTGCATGCTCACCGTCAATAAGCAACCAGTCATATTGTGATGTGGCTGCAATTTCAGCCATATAGGATGTTGCGGACGATAACCAAAGCCCAATTTGTAAATTTCCCTTTGTAATTTGTTGTTTAAATTCGTTTTCCAATAAATTTTTCATTGTGTTATTCCAAATTTTTAGGAGCTTATTGATAAAATCAATAAGCTCAGTTTATTAACTATTTTTGTTAGTCTGTTTTAGCATAAATATGGTTAAGGTACCGATTATCGTGATTAACGCCAAAGTGAGTAAACCAGCCATATTGTTATTAAAAACTGTTTCGGCTTTTACACGGATAATTGGCGCAAAAAAACCACCAAATGCACCAAACATGTTGATAAAGCCGATACCAGCGGCAAGCGCTGCGCCGGATAACAGATTAGTTGGTATCGTCCAAAAAACAGGTTGCACGGCAATAAAACCAATAGCGGCAAAACACAGCGCAATAATTGCAATGGTAGGGCTGGCAAGGGCTGAAATCCCGATGCCTAAACCGGCGATGAGTAGGGTTATTGCGGCGATATTTCGTCGTTCGCCTACTTTGTCAGAATATCGCGGAATAAAATAAGTGCCAAATAATGCGGCAATCCATGGAATGGCTGCCACTAAAGATGCTTTAAATCCAACTGTAGTTCCCATTAATTGGGCAACTTGAGTGGGTAAAAAGAAAATAAGTCCATAAACACTTATTTGAATGATCATGTAGATAATGGCCAGATGCCAAACGGTAATATTACTGATAGCATCGATTATTTTAGATGTCGTTTTTACACTTTCTTCGGATGATAATTTTGCTTGTAATGCCTGTTTTTCATTTTCATTGAGAAATCTGGCATCACTGATGTTGTCATCAAGATAAAGGAAGGTGATAACACCGGCTATCACGGCAAGCACGCCTTCGATAATAAACATCCAGTACCAACCGGGGCGATCTAAAAAGCCATGCATTTCTAACAAAGCGCCGGATAGCGGTGATCCAAATGTGAGCGCTAAAGGTGCTCCCATATAAAATAGCCCCATTATTCCGGCACGATACTTTTGCGGAAACCATTGCGAAGTTAAGTAGATCATACCGGGGAAGAAGCCCGCTTCAGCCATACCAAGTAGTACCCGTACCGCTAAGAATTTCCATTCACAATCTGCATAAGCCATTGCAGCGGATAAAAATCCCCATACTAAAGTTGTTCCACCAATCCAATAGCGGGCGCCAAATTTGCGCATTAATAAATTGGCGGGTGCACCTAAAAAAGCATAAGCGACGAAGAATATTCCGGCGCCAAGCGCAAATGCTTCGTTACTTAGTCCGGTATCTATTTGATAGGCAGATTTAGCAAAACCAATATTTGCACGATCTAAAAAAGCTAATACATATAGCACTAACATAAATGGTACAAGTCTTAAACGGGTTTTACTTACCGCTTTTTCAAGAATATTAGACATAAAAACCCCCCTCTCCATACATATGATAGAGATGTAGATAGTGTTCATATGAAGAAGATTATTGGATCTTAAATTGCAGTTTTAACGTTTTTGTAAAACTGCAATCATTAATCAACAATCGTTTTTTTCTTCATATCATTAATGAGAATAAGGACGAATGAATTTACATTCACGATTTAATTCAACGCCAAAACCCGGTTTATCAAGTACTGATTTATGAATTTTTCCATTCACAGGAACAGGCTCATCAATCAGTATTGGATCAAATTGAGGGCGTAGCGTTGAACAATCGGGGCTTGTCATTAAAAATTCACTAAATGGGGTATTGGTAAATGTTATTACTGCATGGTGGGAATACACCGATGAACCATGAGGCACAACCAGTTGTCCTTTTGATTTTGCAATGGCTGCAATTTCCAGTAACGTGGTTAAACCGCCACACCAGCCAACATCGGGTTGCATGATATCAATACCTGTTTCAGATAATGTTCTAAATGATTGAATTGTTCCATGATGTTCACCGGATGTGACCATCATTCCCGGTGGGGCATTGCGTTTTAATTCCCGGTATCCTTCATATTGTTGGGGAGGTAGGCACTCTTCGATCCATTTTAAGTTATAAGGCGCACATGCGTGAGCGAGTTTTGTTGCATAGTTGACATCTTGACTCATCCAGCAATCTAGCATTAGCCAAAAATCTTCACCGCATGCTTTACGCATTTGGGCAACCATTTGCGCATCTTTCTCTATTCCTTGATCACCGTCATGCGGTCCCCAATGCGTTGGCATCTTACCGCCAATAAATCCCATTGATTTGGCTAAATCCGGACGAGCGCCGGTTGCATAAAATTGAATTTCATCACGGACGGCACCGCCTAATAACTTGTATACAGGCAGATCCGTGACTTTTCCAAACAGATCCCAAAGGGCAAGATCAACGCACGATATGGTGTTCATCACTAATCCACCGGATCCGGCGTAATACATGGTTGCGTTGAGCATTTGATCATGAATTAATTTGATATCAGAAACACATTTTCCTTCAACAAATCGATTTAGGTGTTTTTCTACAATAAAACATCCCATTTCTCCGCCGGTTGATACGGCAAATCCTGTTTGACCATTATCAGCTTCAACTTCAACAATAAGTGTGCCAAGGACATTAATACCAAAAGATTGACGCGATTGTTCATACTCTTTATACTTACTCATTGGCGTGGCGATATGGTCGTCGATCCAGTGGTGGCCGCCCTGATCGTGATAGTCTGCCCCGCCGCTCCCTTTTTCGGCGGTTGCTCCTCCCATAAAATAAGCCCTTATTTCTTTTATTTTAGGTAGTTTCATCTACTTTCTCCTTTTGTGTTACAAAAATTATTCGTACATAAGACAGCCCAACTCTTTTGAGATATCTTTTGCACACTCCTTAATTTTAGTTGTGATTTCCGGTATGACTTTATCGGTTATTTGAAATGTTGTTCCTACAGCAGATATGGCCGCTGCGATATTGTTTTGTGCATTAAATATGGGAGCAGCTATACATCTTATATTGATATAATCCTCTTGATTATCAAAACTACAGCCTTGTTGACGAATCTTTGCTAATTCTGTATGTAATGCGCTGGTGGTCATGATTGTATTTGCGGTTTTTTGTTCGAAGGACAGTTGCTTAACAATTTCGGCTATTTTTTCACTAGGTTGGAATGCTAATAAGCATTTTCCGACGCCGGAACGATAAAGGGATACTTGTTTGCCGACATAAGAACGCACACTGATTGTGCTGTGTGATTCACATTTCAAAATGTAGTAAGCGGTATTGTTGTCTAAAATGCCCAGATGAGTTAAAAGCCCGGTGTGATTGGTTAATCGGGCAAGATGTTTTTTGGCTATTTCTCTTATATCAAAACAATTTGAAGCCAGTTCACCTAACTCAACTAATTTTATCCATAAAAAATAATCACCGTTCTGATCTTGTTTGATAAATTGATACGATTTTAGTTCTTCTAATAATAGATAAGCGGAGCTCTTAGGTATTTGTAGATTACTGATTATTTCGGCGGCACTACACTTACCTTTAGAAGCGATTAAAGTAAGAATTTTAACTGTTCTTTGTAAAGCGGGTACTTTAGACATACATTCCCATATATTGTACTTTTATCCTGTATATTGGATAAGTCGATTTTACGATTATCAAATTCCGGAACAACTATTTGATTGCATAATTGTGAACTTGATCATAAAAAATCTATAATTAACAAATGGTTATTCCTCTATATTGGAATTTTTGTTGTTATTCCAATATAGAGGAATTTCAGCAAGTTTGATTGATTAAATTTTTTTGTTTGTGTTTTGTCTTAAATTAAATTGGTTTTAGTTAGAATCGATTTAGTGGTAACAGATAAGATCATTTTTAGTAGATCTGTTTCTATTTAAGGTTTTATCGGCTAAACCATTTTAAAAGGTTTGTATCAATACGCTGCATTTATTTAGTATCAGTTTGCCGATAGGATCTTCTATATCGTCATGGGCGGTATTTTATCGCTGTTGCCTACTGTAAATACGATCTTGACTTTAAAGTGCCACGAATATTGATAGGTGGCACTTTGTGTTATTGTTATTCTATATATGCACCCGCCATTAATGATTTAGCTTTTTGGGTATATTGCTTAAACACGCCTTTTCGGTTGGAATAATCCGGTGGCGTCCATTGTTGTTTTCGTTGAGAAAATATTTCAGCAATTTCTTGTGCAGATTTCATCTCGCCATTAATACCAATAATATTGAGTTTTCTTGCGTGGACATCAATTTCGACAATATCATTATCTTCAACAAGGGCAATTGGACCGCCTTCAGCCGCTTCCGGCGATACATGACCAATACATGGCCCATGTGTCGCACCTGAAAAACGACCGTCAGTGATCAACGCAACACTTCCATTGAGACGTTTATCAAAGACAATCGCATCCGTGGTCATTAGCATTTCTGGCGCACCTGATCCTTTTGGTCCTTCATAACAGATAAAAATAACATCGCCAGGGTTAACCCGATTATTAATAATAGCTTCTTGAGCGGCTTCTTCAGAATTATAAACTTTTGCCGGCCCTGTATGTTTATGCATATCAGCACTACAAGCCGTGTATTTGATAACGGCTCCGTCCGGAGCGATATTGCCTTTTAAAACGGCGATAGATCCCATTTTTTCTTGGTTAGGTTGGCGGATTAAATCATTTCGTTGTAATTTGTAATTATGCAAATAGCCCAAATTTCGGTCAAAGAAACCGGTTTGCTGCATCATTTCCAAATTATCACCTAATGAATGTCCGGTCACGGTCATGACATCCAGATCAAGTAAGTCTTTAATCATCCATTGCACCATAGGGATACCGCCGGCGAACCATAATAATTCGGTGACATATTGCCCGCTAGGTTGTACATTGGTGAGGTAAGGTACGGTATTGTTGATTCGATCAAAGACATCTGCTGTTAACTCGAAGCCTGCTGCATGGGCAATTGCCGGTAAGTGAATGAGCGCATTAGTACTACCACTGATTGCTGCGTGGACTTTTATGGCATTTTCAAATGCTGCGGGTGTAAGGATTTTACCTGCTGTTATCCCTTCTTTGGCTAGATACATGGCATGGTGTCCGGCCGATCTGGCCATTCTTCGAATTTCAGACATGGTCGATGGCGCTAATGCACTTCCCGGAAGCGCTAATCCCAGCGCTTCGGACATACATTGCATAGTACTTGCGGTGCCCATGAATTGACATGCCCCAGCGGTAGGACAACCACATCTTTGTAAGGTTTGAATTTGTTTAATATCAATCTCGCCTTTTTTATATTGTGCAGTGGCACCGCCTAGGTCTGAGGTTGTCATATTGGGAGCAGGGCGCATCGATCCGCCCGGAACATGCACTAATGGTATATCAAGTCGTGCTGCGGCAATAAGATGAGCCGGTACAGATTTATCACAACTTGAAATAAGTACCGCGGCATCATAGGGTATGACCGATCCATGAATTTCGACCATATTTGCGATAGCTTCTCTTGAGGCTAGTATATAATTCATGCCGTCGTGACCTTGCCCCCAGCCGTCACATATATCGGTGACATGACTACGTACAGAGCGTCCACCCCGCTCATGTACACCAAGCATAACTTCATAACCTAAACTATCGAGGTGATAACTTCCGGGGTGGCTTTCTCCATAACAGTCGTCAATTAGCACTTGTGGTTTTTCAGTATCTTCAACGGTATAATTCATTCCCATTCGTAATGCGTCTAATTGTGACCATAGATCCCTGGCAAATTTACATTTCTGTTGCATAATATCCTCCAATGCAGTTTTAATTTTTTTATTTTGTTGGTTTTGCGGTGATAGCCGGTAGCGTGAACAATAACAGTATTGCCATAATTAACGCCCCAACTAAGGTATACAATCCTGCATTTTTACTTACGGTTACGGTTAATAAACCAACAAGGTATGGACCGATAAATCCGCCTAGATTACCTAGCGCATTGATTGTTCCTCGCACTCCGCCTAACACATTTGCCGGGAATAATAATGGGGGTAAAGTCCAAAATGGACCGGCATACGCTTGTAGGAAAAAGCCACATAAAACCATCATTCCATAAGCCAGCCATGTGTAATTTTCTAATAATATTGATAATGTTAAACATATCGCAAATCCAATCATTGGAATGGCGGTATAGAGTCTACGATTCAATGTTTGGTCACATAATTTGGCAATATAATATTGTCCGAAAATACATAAAATGTATGGCGCTGCGGTTAATAGCCCTACAATAGACATACCACTACCGGTCAATTGTTTAATTAACATTGGCATCCAAAGGGCAAAACCGTAAAAACCGATTTGGAAGAAGAAATAGATAGCCACCAGTTTCCATAAGTTGATACTGCTTAATACGGTTTTGACACTGGCTTTATCATCTAATTTTATCAGCGCTTTATCTTTGGCAAATTGCTGATTTAACCAATCGAGTTCTTTTGGATCGAGCCATTTAGCTTGATGTGGATAATCACAAACCAGTGGCATCCAAACAAATAGCAGTGCTAACGAGATAATGCCTTCAATGATAAACATCTCTCTCCAGCCCCAAACTTCAATTAACCAGCCAGATAACGGGCCGGTGATAATAGATGCTGCCGCTAAATTCATTTGGAAAAATGCTATTGCTCTAGCTCTTTCATGGTTAGGAAACCAATGCCCAATTAATGCTAATATAGCCGGATAAACGCCACCTTCAGCAACTCCCAATATAAAACGGATGATTAGTAGTTGAATCGGATCACGAACAAACCCTGTTATCGCTGCAAAACCTCCCCAAACAACAATCGTCCATGCAATAAATTTTTTGGCGCTGTATCGTTCAGCTATTTGACCACCCGGAATTTGTAAAAAGATATAACCAATAAAAAAGATTCCTGCGACAAGACCGGCAAACGATGCTGTCATACCTAAATCTTTATTCATTCCGCCTGCAATACCAATGGCAATATTGGTTCTGTCCATGTATGCCACTATATACACCAAAATGGTTGCTGGAATGATATGTTTCCAACGACCTTTAGGAATGGTTTTATTTTCAATATTATTCATATGGATCCCTCCAATTATTTATTGATAATAGGAATTTGTGCCGACTTTAATAGTTCAACTAATAAGTCTTGTTTGTTGTTTGGTAGTTTTTTTACCGGCGCTAAAACTTCAGTTGAAATATCGATACCGGTGAGTTTGATCGCTTGTTTAATAACAGCAAAAAATGGGGTTTCAATTGCATAAATAGGCATCAATTTTGCTAATTGACGTTGTAATGTAAATGCTGTTTCATAATCCTTTTGCTTGAACGCTTTATAGATTCCCTTGGTAACTTTAGGTGCAAAGTTAAATGTAGCCGGAATACCGCCATGACCACCTAAAATCAGCGTATCTAGCATATACTCGTCAAATCCACTGAAGATGATAAAATCAGGCCGGAAAGCATGCACTTGGTTGATCACTTCCCGTGTATGGCTAATGTTATCAATGGTATCTTTTAGCCCGATAATATTTGGCACATCCTTTGCCAATCGGGTAATGACATCTATACCAATATCTTGACCGGTTAATGCGGGGAAATTGTAAAGTAGGATCGGTATATTAATATTTTCAGCGACAGTTTTATAATGGTGATAAATTGCCTCACTATTCAATAAAGCATAATAAGGATTGACAACTAAAACGGCATCAGCGCCGATTTGTGCTGCATGTTGACCGTATTCAATTGTTTCTTTGGTACTCGGGCTGGATATACCAATCATGACCGGAATACGTTGCTTGATATGCTTAACCGCAAATTCAGCCACTTCAAATCGGAGTTTAGGTGGCATATGACAAAACTCACCACCGCTACCTAAAATCAAAACTCCGTCAGCTTCATTGTTAATCAGATGATCTAATAAATTAGCCATCCCTTTTTTATCAAGATCCCCGTGTTTATCGACGATTGTCGGAACGGGTGGGAATATTCCTTTAAATTTTGCCAGACTCATTTTTTCTCCTTTGTTCATGATATAGAACTTTATTTCTTTGCCTTGAACGGATTATTGGTGAAAAAATTCTCAATTGCAATCCGAAATTTTAAAAGAAAACAAATTTTGTGATCCTCCTCTCATTGTAAAAATTATTTTTTTTGCATGTTTATTTTTTCCGTATAATGAAATTAAGTTCTTTTCTAGGAATTGTTTAAGATGTTATTAATTTAAGAGGTAAATATGATTTATTACATTCCGCCGGTTAATTTATTAGGCAAAGGTTGCCTATCTGAATTAGGTGTACCCGTAAAAAAATTGAATTGCAAAAAGGCATTTGTGGTTAGCGATAAGTTTTTATTTGGTAATGGTACGGTCGATAAAGTCGTTGATATTTTAGAAAAAGAGGGTATCGAATCAGTTATTTTTTATGATGTGAAACCTAATCCAACCGTTGCCAATGTTGAAAATGCACTCAAGTTATGTCAAGAATCGGCATGCGATTTTATCGTCTCAATCGGTGGCGGTTCTCCACAAGATTGTGGTAAAGCCGTTGCGGTTTTGGCGACCAACGGTGGTAAAATTACCGATTATGAAGGGATGCATAAAAGTAAACAAAAATGTTTGCCTATTGTGGCAATAGCAACCACAGCGGGCACTTCTGCTGAAGTCACCATTAATTATGTTATTACCGATGAAAGTAGACATGTAAAAATGATTATGGTCGATCCTAATACGCTGGCATCAATAACCGTTAGCGATCCGGATTTAATGATTTCTAAACCTGCCAATTTAACCGCTGCAACCGGAATGGATGCGTTAACTCATGCAATTGAAGCGGTGGTTGCTAAAGGGGCGATGGATGTTACTGATTCAACAGCATTATATGCTATCGCTCAAACCTTTAAATATTTAGCCAGAGCGGTTAAAAATGGTGATGATATTCAAGCCAGAGAGCAGATGAGCTATGCCTGCTTTTTAAATGGTATCGCTTTTAGTAATGCCGGGTTAGGCAATGTGCATGCTATGGCGCATCAATTAGGCGGGCTTTATGATTTACCGCATGGTGTTTGTAATGCGATGCTGTTGTCGGTAGTTGAGAAAGAAAATGCTAAACATGCACCACAAAAATTTAGAGTGATTGCACAAACCATTGGCTTTGATACAAAAGATAAAAGTGATCAAGAGTGTGTTGATTATGTGATTAAAAGAATTGAAGATTTAGCGCAAGAAGTCGGCATTCCTAAATCATTGAAGGAATTAGGTGTTAATAATCCTGATTTTGAATTATTGGCTGAAAATTCAATGAAAGATGCCTGTGCTGGTGCCAATCCGGTATTTTTTGATAAACAAAAACTGATTGAGCTATTTAAGCAGATCGCTTAATAATGTATTGAGTAAAAGCGTTAAAATAATATTGAATCGTTATGATTCAATATTGTTAAAACTTATTGGTTAGCTGTTGGCAGGCTTTACGGACGAGCTCGGAGTATTTTTCGATCTTCTCTACCGGTAGCTGAAAAAGAACGCCGGAAATACTTATCGCCGCAATTGGTTCATGATTTTTATTAAATATCGGCGCTGCGATACAATGTACGCCTTTTACATCTTCCTGATTATCATACGCCCAACCTTGCGATCGGATTTTAGCCAGCTCTTTTTTTAACTGTTTTTTGTTGGTTATGGTGGTGTCGGTATATTTGGGCAATTTGTCTTCGGGTATCAGTTGGTCGATTTTTTCATCCGGTAACCAAGCTATTAAGGCTTTACCAATACCTGAACTATGTAATGGTAATTTTTTGCCAATCCAGGTACGAATGCCAATTGCCTGATCATTTTCAATTTTAGCAATATAGACAGAATAGAGCCCATCAAGAACACCTAGATGACAAGTTAAGTTGGTTTGATCTCTTAATTTAGTCATCAATGGCTGAGCGATTTGGGTGATATCGAACTGTTCCAACGATTTATCACCCCATTGATGCAATTTTAATCCAAGATAAAACTTATTTTGATCTTGACGTAAGATACCATGCATAACTAATGCATTAAGTAGTGTTGAAGTACTGCTTTTAGGTAAACTAAGGTCTTGAAATATTTGACTAAAAGTTGCACCTTTATGACTATCTAAATAATCACAAATACGAACGATTTTATCTAAAGCTGGTACTAGCGTCTGAATATTGGGCATGAAATATCCTAATATAATAATCTACGAAATTTATTTGTTTTATTGGTTATCATTCGTTAGAAAATCTTTTTTTGAAAGGTTAAATGTATCAAATATCTTATCTTTAACATTATATTCAAGTTATTTGATTAGGAAAAGAAAATAACTTTTATTATTTTTTCTACTTACTTCATTTTGAAGGATAAATCCTTATCTTGCATCATGTTATGCATAGTTATATCATGGTTAATAGTGCAATATTATTTAAGGAATAAGTTTATGTTAAAGTCAATTGATCCAACTACCACCTCTTCTTGGAAATCCCTTCAAGCAAGCTATCAACAACAAAAAGATAAAACCATTGCCCAAATCCTCAAAGAGGAGCCAAACCGAGTTGAACAACTCAGTATCCCTTTTGAAGATGAGTTTTTGGTTGATCTGTCTAAAAACCGTATTACTCAAGCAACCCTTAAGCAACTTTATCAGTTGGCTGATGAGTGTGATTTAAACGGCGCAATTAATGCGATGTACAGCGGCGAAAAAATCAATCGCACTGAAGATCGTGCTGTTTTGCATGTAGCATTAAGAAATGTGTCTAATACGCCGATTTATGTTGACGGTAAAAATGTCATGGATGAGGTCAATGCAGTATTAGCAAAAATGGAATCTTTCAGTAAAAAAGTCATTAGCGGTGAGTGGAAAGGTTACACCGGTAAAGCAATTACTGATGTGGTAAATATCGGTATCGGCGGTTCAGATTTGGGGCCGGTGATGATTACCGAAGCGTTACGCCCTTATAAAAATCATTTAACTATGCACTTTGTTTCAAATGTAGACGGGACACATATTGTTGAGGCACTTAAGGGCTTAAATCCGGAAACGACCCTATTTTTGGTTGCTTCTAAAACGTTTACCACACAAGAAACGATGACCAATGCCCAAACCGCACGTGACTGGTTGCTTGATGCCGCTAAAGACGATAAAGCAGTTGCCTTGCACTTTGTAGCGCTTTCAACTAACGCCAAAGAGGTTGAAAAATTTGGTATCGATACCGCTAATATGTTTGAGTTTTGGGATTGGGTTGGTGGACGTTACTCTTCTTGGTCGGCAATCGGTTTATCGATTGTATTATCCATTGGCTTTGATAATTTTAAACAGTTTTTAGCGGGCGGTCATGCCATGGATAAGCACTTCCAAAGTGCACCGATTGAAAAAAATATTCCGACGTTGCTTGCTTTAATTGGTATTTGGTATAACAACTTTTTTGGCGCAGAAACTGAGGCTATTTTACCTTATGATCAGTATATGCACCGTTTTGCTGCCTATTTCCAACAAGGCAATATGGAGTCAAATGGTAAAAGCGTTGATCGTAATGGTAAGAAAACAACTTATACCACTGGTCCAATTATTTGGGGTGAGCCAGGTACTAACGGGCAACATGCTTTTTATCAATTAATTCATCAAGGCACAAAATTAATTCCTTGTGATTTTATTGCACCGGCAATCAGCCATAACCCAGTTGGTGATCATCATCCTAAATTATTATCTAACTTCTTTGCGCAAACAGAAGCATTAGCCTTTGGTAAAACCGCTGAGCAAGTTGAACAAGAGTTTATTGCTGCCGGTAAAAAACTCGATGACGTTAAGTCGATAGTGCCATTTAAAGTTTTTGAAGGTAATAAACCGACCAACTCTATTTTAGTGAAAAAAATCACGCCATATACTTTAGGAGCATTAGTGGCGATGTATGAGCACAAAATCTTCACGCAAGGCGTTATTTTAAATATCTTTAGCTTTGATCAGTGGGGCGTTGAATTAGGTAAACAGTTAGCCGGTCGAATTTTACCTGAACTTGCGGATGATAAACCCGTTAGCTCACATGATCAGTCAACCAACAGCTTGATTAATCAATACAAAAAATGGCGTTAAACCAATTATTTGAACTCTGTGTTTGAGTTTTTGCAACAAAAAACCTTCAGCGAAAACTGAAGGTTTTTTTATGAGTAGTAACTTTTTGCGATGTTATTTTTTTACACGCATAATTGGTGTTTTACCTGCCTCAACAGAGCCAGATAACTTAGTCAGTTCAACAACAGTTTCCATATTAGATATCACAACTGGTGTTAACACTGATTTGGCTTTGCTCTCAAGTAATGGCAGATCAATTTCAATAATTGTATCGCCAATTTTTACTTGTTGCCCTTCTTCTGCAATACGAGTAAAGCCTTCACCTTTAAGCTCAACAGTATCGATACCAAAGTGAACAAATAGCTCGATACCCTCGTCAGATTCAATTGCAAATGCATGATTTGTCTCGAAAATCTTGCCAATTCTACCATTTAATGGTGCAACAATTTTATTACCAGACGGTTTGATAGCTACGCCATCACCAACGATTTTTTCAGCAAAAACCACATCTGGTACATCTTCGATTTTGACAATTTCTCCACTTAGTGGCGCAATAATTTCGATGCTATTTTTGCTACCATCGGACACAAATTGCTTAATTTTATCGAATAGACCCATTATTGTCTCCTAACAGATTTGTTTTTCAGCGGTATATTTTTCAATTAAATCAAGAATTTCTTTCGCTGTTGCTTTTTCTAATGCATTTTCAGCAAATTTCTTCGCTTCTTCGTAATTGGTGTTACGAATCAGTTTTTTGATTTTTGGAATCGATACCGCACTCATACTAAATTCATCAAGTCCCATACCGAGTAGTAAAACTGTTGCTCTTTCATCGCCAGCAAGTTCACCACACATACCCGTCCATTTGCCTTCTTTGTGAGAAGCATCAATAACATTTTTAATTAATGTTAACACTGATGGTGACAGTGGGTTATACAGGTGAGAAATTAGCTCATTACCACGGTCAACAGCAAGGGTGTATTGGGTTAAATCGTTAGTTCCGATACTAAAGAAGTCAACTTCTTTCGCTAAATGGCGAGCTATCACCGCAGCAGCCGGGGTTTCAATCATAACACCGATTTCAATACCCTTATCAAACGCTTTACCTTCAGCGGTGAGTTGTTCTTTAAGAATATTAATTTCAGATTTTAAGATACGGATTTCTTCAACCGATATGATCATCGGGAACATAATACGTAATTTACCAAATGCAGAAGCACGTAAAATAGCACGTAACTGTGCATGTAAAATCTCTTTACGATCCAGACAGATACGGATTGCACGCCAACCTAAGAATGGATTCTCTTCTTTTGGCAGGTGCATATAAGGGACATCTTTGTCACCACCGATATCCATTGTACGCACTATGACGGATAAACCTTTAGCCGCTTCAGCCACTTCTTTGTAAGCTTTGAATTGTTCTTCTTCATTTGGATACGCATCACGATCCATGAATAAAAATTCAGTACGATAAAGCCCCACACCTTCATAGCCGTTACGCTCAGCTCCGGCAATATCACGAACAGTACCGATGTTGCCACAAATTTCGACTTGGTGACCATCAAGCGTGACCGCAGGGAGATCTTTTAATTTGGCTAACTCTTCTTTATCACTGATGTATTTTGCTTGAACTTGTTTAAGTTTTTCTTGAGTGGCGTGATCCGGGTTAATATAAATTGCGTTGTTGATCGCATCTAAAATAACAAAGTCACCTTGTTTAATCATTTGCGTTGCATTTGATGTACCAACAATGGCTGGAATTTCTAATGAACGTGCCATAATTGAGGTGTGCGAAGTGCGTCCACCAGCATCAGTAATAAAGCCTAATACCATATCTAAATTAAGTTGCGCTGTTTCAGACGGTGTTAAGTCGGTTGCCACTAAAATACATGGTTGGCTAATCGCACTTAAATCAACGATTTCAATGCCTAAAATATTTTTTAGTAATCGCTTACCAATATCACGAATATCAGCTGCACGCTCTTTTAAATATTCGTCATCTAAATTTTCTAGCTCTTTTGCTTGGGTTTCAAATACAGCTTGAACTGCGGCATCAGCACTTGAATGTTTGCTTTTAATGCGAGAGATAACTTCTTGTTCAAGATCTTCATCTTCAAGAAGCATAATATGACCTTCAAATATGGCTGCTTTATCTTCGCCTAAAGTCGTTTTTGCTCGTTCCATAATCGCATTAAGTTGCTCGCTTGATTTTTGACGAGCTTGTTTAAAGCGGTCTATTTCAGCATCGATTTTGTTATCAAGAATTGGCCTATTATTGATCACAATAGGTTCTTCTTTTAATAATAGCGCTTTTGCAAAAGCGATACCCGGAGAAACAAGTATACCTGATACCATAACATTTAATCCTTATTCAATATTAAAACCGTTTATAGCTTATTGGGAGTTTTATTCCAATTCAGGAATTAATTTTACTAAATGATTTACTGCTTCTTTCTCGTCTTCGCCTTCAGCAGAAATTGTAATTGTTGTCCCTTGTGTTAAACCTAAAGTTTGCAATTTAAATAAACTTTTAGCACTGGCACTTTTACCGTTTGAAGTGACGGTGATTTCAGCGTTAAAGTTTTTTGCTTCTTTTACAAATTGTGCAGCAGGGCGGGTATGAAGACCGTTAGATGCAGTAATGGTTACATCTTGCTTGTACATAGTATTTTTACTCCCAAAAATATTTTCATTTTTACACAACCAATATAAATAAAAACAGCTAGAAAGGCTAGTAAGATTTGATAGATCTTTTACAATTAATCAATCTTATTTACACTTCTATTGCTAAAGCTAGCTGATATTATCTTAATATCGGTAAATTCGAGTGACTTTGTCACTACATTTATTAAATTCAACCTGTCCATGAATACCATGTTTGATATTTTCAAAGACGACCTCTTCACTGCCGTCAAGCTGTGATGCTCTAATCTCTTCCCGGCAGAATGTTTCAAATTTTTGTAACTCTTGTTCGCCATTACCCAATTGATAATTTCTAGGTAAATTCTGGCTACTTACATAGGTATGCGTTTTATTCTGCACATCAAGAATAATGATGCCTTGATTGGTAAACCATGCACTACAAGCGGTTAATGATAAAGCAATCAGTGATAATAGTAGAGGAAATTTCACAACTAATCTTAAAATGTTCAAAATAATTCCTTTATTAAGCAATGTAACCTGTTTATTATTGTTAACTGGGTACGAATTATATACTAATAATCAGTGAAAGTGCAGGGGGTGTATTTTTTACTGATATAACTGAAAATCAGGGTGGATTTAATGACTGATATGATCAATTATGACGAACTTAATCGCCAATTAATGCAAAATAAAATAGGGGTAAGTGCGGCCGAATTGCATGGTTTTATTTCAGGCATATTAGCTGGTGGTAATCTCGATGAGAGCTGGCGTCCTTTAGTTGAAGATATGTTAAATAATGGGCAGGCTATTGCTCAGCCATTAAATAAGCAGATTGAAAATTTATATCATTTAACTAAGCAGCAGTTAACCGATGAAGATTTTGAGTTCCAATTGCAACTGAGCTCTCAAGACCTGTTTACTCAAATCAATGATCTTGTTGGTTGGGTCAATCATTTTCTGTTAGGGATTGGGCTTGTTCAGCCAAAATTAAGTCGCATAAAAGGCGATGTTGGCGAAGCGATTTATGATCTAAGGGAAATTGCTAAGTTAGGTTTTGATGAAGATGAAGATCAGCAAGAGCTGGGTTTTGCTTTTGAAGAGATCAAAGAGTATGTACGCATTACTGCGATGCTCTGCTTTGAAGAGTTTAACGAGCCCGATATTATGCCAACTATCCATTAATCTCTATTTATCGCTAAGGTCATAACAATGCCAAACACAGATATCAAAACAGAGCTGTTTGCTCGTCGGGAGAAACTGCTTGCTCAAATGGTGCCAAATAGTGTGGCACTCTTTTTTGCTGCGCCAGAAATGACCCGCAGTAATGATACCCATTATCCTTATCGACAAGATAGTGATTTTTGGTATTTTACTCAGTTTAGTGAACCACAAGCGGTACTGGCAATCATTAAACAGTCTAATGATGCCAAATATGTGCTATTTAATCGCAAAAAAGACCCACTGGCTGAAACGTGGACAGGTTATCGTTTAGGACAACAAGCGGCGCTCGAAGCGGTATTGGTGGATGAAGCTTACCTTTTTGATGACATCGTAACTGTTTTACCCGATATCTTAGATGGCAAAACCACTATCTACCATGCTGATCAGCATTATGATTATGCCGACACTATTGTTAAACAAGCACTGATGACTTTAAGAGAAGGCGCTCGTGTTAAACGCGTTGCACCAACGACAGTCATTGACTGGCGCCCAATTGTTCATCAAATGCGAATGTTTAAATCGGAGTATGAGTTGCAGATTTTACGCAAGGCGTGTGACATTAGCGCAAAGGCGCACGTGCGTGCGATGCAAAAATGTCAGCCGTCGTTGTATGAATATCAGTTAGAAGCCGAAATCTTACATGAATTTGCATGGCATGGCGCTCGTTTTCCGTCTTACAATACCATTGTTGGCAGTGGCAATAATGGTTGTATATTGCATTATGAGAACAATTGCGATCAATTGAAAAATGGCGATTTGGTGTTGATTGATGCAGGGTGTGAATACCAATATTATGCCGGGGATATTACCCGAACATTTCCTATTAATGGCAAGTTTAGTCAAGCTCAGCGAGACATTTACGACATTGTGCTGGCGGCACAATATCACGCCATTGAACTCTTTAAACCCGGAACGACCATTTTAGCTGTTAATGAACAGGTTGTACGTATTATGGTTGAAGGTTTAGTTAAGCTCGGAATTATGCATGGCGATGTCGATAGTTTAATCGCCAATAAAGCTTATAGCGAATTTTATATGCATGGTTTAGGGCATTGGCTGGGGATAGATGTGCACGATGTGGGGCAAGGGCGAGATTGCATTTTACAACCCGGCATGGTGCTAACCGTTGAACCGGGGCTGTATATCAACAAAGATGCTGATGTACCCGAACATTATAAAGGGATTGGTATTCGTATTGAGGATAATATTTTAATTACACCGTCGGGCAACGAAGTATTAACGGCTAAGGTGCCTAAAGATCCTTTAGCTATCGAAGCTTTGATGAAAAAGCCGATGTAACGTTTTTTGGAATAATGCTTTGGTATCGCTATTATCAGCAAAATAAAATGGTGATAATAGCGAACGCCTGAACTGTTTGGGCATAACTTGTTGGGCGATGTTAATCGGATCGTTAATTTAATTTAATTTAATGGAACGGTCTCGATTAAAGACGATTTTAATTTTTAAATTTTTGGCCACAATCGGTTTATATTTCCATGTTTTCATGGCATTGATAACCGAACGATTAAAGATGTTATTAGGCTGAGCTTCGATAATTCTGATATTTTCCACTCGTCCGTCGCTGTTGATATCAAATAGTGCAATAACATAACCTTCTAAACGCATATCCAGCGCTCGACGTGGGTATTCGGGTTGATTGCGACTGATTGGCGAAGGATTGCCTGAATATTGTCGGTTTTCTGAAATTTGCGGCGCAACGGCGGTATTGGCAATATTTTGAGTGATTGCTTCCTGACGAACTTGTTGGCGTGACGATCGTTGCGTTGGTTTCGACTCTGGTTTCGGTTTTTGTTTTGGCTTTGGTTTCGGTTTTGGCTCCGGCTCCGGTTCTTTTTTTTCCACTACCTCTTTTTCCGGTAAGGGAATTGGCGTATCAACTACAGGCTCAGGTTCTTTGACAACTTCCGGCTCTTTAACTGGCTCAACCGGTGGCTCTTCAATAGGTTTGTTATCAATAATTTCACTATCTTCAACGCCTTTAATATCTGGCGTGTTTTCAACTAAGGATTGTTGCGGCGCTGCCATTTGGGTAAGATCGACCATTACCGCTTTGATTGAGTTATCCCCTTCATCAATAACAATTTCATTGGCAAACAGCGCTGAACTGAATAATAATCCAAATAAACATAAGTGCGTGATGACCGAAAGTGACGTATAGAAATAGCCACCTTGCTTTTTAATTGCAGGTACTTGTGGCGCTTTGTCAGTGTTGATATCGATATTAAAGTTGATCTTCATAACAGTGTTTATTTGTAACTTAAGTTAGCTATTCTAAATGAAAATGCGTATCATTTGTAGCATATTTTTTAAATATGATATACCAATAACTTGTTGCTTAAAAATATTTAGCAGATAATAGAGAGCAAAATCGTAATTATTGGTAGTGGTTATAGGGATGAATGATCCATCAATGAATCAAATTCTTGAACTTGTAAAAGATGACTTAGTTAAAGTTAATGCTGCAATCCAAGCAGAGCTTAACTCTGATGTGGCTTTGATTAATCAACTGGGCAATTATATTATTAGCAGTGGCGGTAAGCGTATCCGTCCAATTATTGCTTTGCTAGTTGCAAAGGCACTAAATTATCAAGGTGATAAGCATATTATTACCGCTGCGTTTATCGAATTTATTCATACCGCAACATTATTGCATGATGATGTTGTTGATGAATCTGATTTAAGACGAGGCAAATCAACAGCGAACGCCCTGTTTGGTAATGCCGCCAGTGTATTAGTGGGTGACTATATCTATACCCGCTCATTTCAAATGATGGTGCGCACTGGATCATTTAAAGTGTTAACCATTATGTCAGAAGCGACAAATGTCATTGCGGAAGGCGAAGTACAACAGCTGATAAATTGCAATGATCCTAATATCACTAAAGAGCAGTATTTAGAGGTGATTTATCGTAAAACAGCCCGACTATTTGAAGCCACTTCTCATTCGGCAGCGGTGTTGGCTGAGGCAAATGAGCAACAAGAGTATGCCTTACAACAATATGGCAAATATTTAGGCACTGCTTTCCAAATTATTGATGATTTACTTGATTACAGCGCTGATAGTAATCAAAAATTAGGAAAGAATTTGGGGGATGATTTAAACGAAGGCAAACCAACACTGCCATTACTGCATGCCATGCATCATGCGCCAAATGCTGATGACAGGGCAATGATTCGTCAAGCGATTGAGCAAGGTAATGGGCGCCATTTGTTAGATCGTATTTTACAGGTCATGGATGCGTGCGGCTCATTGGCATTTACCTTAGAAGTGGCGCAGCAAGAGGCAAAAAAAGCATTTGATGTGATTGCGATTCTACCTGACTCTCCTTATAAAAAAGCATTGCAGGATCTTGCGTTGTTATCGGTTAAAAGGGATAACTAGTTGTTATGTGTCGTTAAAGATTTAAAAGTGCTGTTTATCAATTTAATTTAACTGCTTTTACTTTCTCAGCGTTACCAATCTTTTCATCAATTATTTTTTGGTACTGTCATTTATACACACTATCACAGCGTGTGTTATTTAATGGCGGTACCTTTTGAACAAGGTATCATTTATGTTTAAAAGATCTTGGCCAGTTTTATTAATTTTTATTTCAATGATTTCGGTTCAAGGCAGTGCTTCTATTGCTAAATATCTGTTCCCCGTTCTTGGGCCAGAAGGTATGACTGCATGGCGCTTAACCTTTTCATCGGTGATGTTAGCGATGATCTTTAAGCCGTGGCGCAAAGCGATAACTAAGCAAGCTTTGCGGTATATCATCTTATACGGATTGGCAATGGGGTGCATGAATTTAAGTTTTTATAATGCTATCTCACGCATTCCGTTAGGTATTGCTGTTGCCATTGAGTTAACCGGCCCGATTATGGTGGCAATGTTTTCCGGACGTCGGTTAGCTGATTTTATTTGGTTGGGTATTGCGGTAGTTGGTCTGGGGATGTTATTGCCTATTCATCAAGCCTCGAGCGAATTAGATCCGATCGGTATAGTAATGGCATTAACTGCCGGTGCTTGTTGGGCATGTTATATTCTTTTTGGGCGCAAAGCCGGCGCAATACATGGTTCGTCAAGTGTGGCATTGGGCGCAATTATTGCTTCAATACTGTTATTTCCAATTGGTGTTTGGCAAAGCGGTAGTGCGATGTTTTCGATTTCGCTCTTGCCGTTGATTTTTCTCGTTTCGTTGCTGGCGTCTGCTATTCCGTATGGGTTAGATATGGTGGCACTTCCACGGTTACCGGCTCAAACATTTAGTACTTTAATGAGCCTTTCGCCGGTATTTGCCGCTTTTTCGGGATTGATTGTGTTACACGAGCAGTTAACGCATTATCAGTGGTTAGCCATTGGCTTGATTATCTTGTCTTCAATTGGTACCGTGCTGTCTATGAATCGTCCTACCAAAATCAAATCGCTTAAACAGCAGTAAAATAAAAACATCGCACTATAAATTAATAAAGTGCGATATAAAATTGAGATAGATTAATTGTTGAGTGGCAAGCGGTTTTTGCTTGCCGATAAGATTAGCCTAATTTAGCGTCGGGGTAATCCCATTCCGCCACCCATAAGGCCTTTCATTTGGCGCATCATCTTCATCATGCCGCCGCCTTTCATCTTCTTCATCATTTTTTGCATATCTTCAAACTGTTTAAGCAGTTTGTTGACATCTTGTACTTGAGTACCGGAACCTTCAGCGATTCGGCGTTTACGTGAGCCTTTTATAATCTCCGGATTGGCTCGCTCTTTTAATGTCATTGAGCCGATAATCGCTTCCATTTTTATGGTGATTTTATCATCCATTTGTGCTTTGATATGCTCCGGAAGCTGACCTACACCCGGCAATTTAGCCAGCATGGCACCCATTCCGCCCATATTGCGCATCTGTTTAAGCTGATCTTGGAAATCGTTAAAGTCAAATTTATCGCCTTTTTTAAGTTTTTTGGCAATTTTCTCGGCTTTTTCACGATCAACATTATTTTGCAGCTCTTCAATCAGAGAGATAACATCGCCCATGCCTAAAATACGTGATGCAATGCGATCCGGATAGAATGGCTCTAAGGCATCGGTTTTTTCACCCATACCTAAGAATTTAATCGGTTTGCCGGTAATGTGGCGAATAGATAATGCCGCACCACCACGCGCATCACCGTCGACTTTGGTCAGTATCACACCCGTTAAAGGAAGTGCATCATTAAAGGCTTTAGCCGTGTTAGCGGCATCTTGCCCGGTCATCGCATCGACAACAAATAGCGTTTCAATTGGGTTGATTGCTTGATGAAGGGCTTTGATTTCATCCATCATCTCACCGTCGATATGTAAACGACCGGCAGTATCGACAATCAGCACATCAAAAAATTGTAATTTCGCATGCGAAATGGCATTGTTAACAATGTTTATCGGTTTTTCTTTAATATCAGACGGGAAGAACGCAACATCGATAGCTTTGGCTAACGTTTCTAACTGTTTAATCGCTGCCGGACGATAGACGTCGGCAGAAACAACTAATACTTTCTTTTTCTGTTTTTCTTTTAAAAATTTGGCTAATTTTGCAACGCTGGTGGTTTTACCGGCACCTTGTAAACCTGCCATTAAAATAACCGCAGGTGGTTGGGTGGCCAGATTGAGCGAGCTGTTGACTTCGCCCATTGCGGCGGTCAGTTCAGCCTGCACAATTTTGATAAATTCTTGACCCGGCGTTAGGCTTTTGCTGACATCTAATCCAACGGCCTTTTCTTTTACTTGATTGATAAAATCACGGACGACCGGTAGTGCAACGTCAGCTTCAAGCAGTGCCATTCGCACTTCACGCAGTGCTTCTTTAATATTATCTTCAGACAAACGCCCACGACCACTTAGATTGCGAAATGTCTGTGATAAACGTTCGGTTAAATTCTCAAACATATTAACTCTCAATATACGGAAAAATTTTGGTTATCATATCAGAAAATTTAAAGAAGTCCCATGATCATCGTTACCCCTTTGCTTGACACCTAATAGTGTTCCTGTTGAAATGGGCAGAGATAAAAGTAGAATGATTTCAGATTTTTACAATCTAACTGAATGTTAAATCAAAAGGAGAGTATCGAACATGGCAACAGTAATTAATACCGATAAAGCACCTGCGGCGATTGGACCATATGTTCAGGCAATCAATTTAGGTAATATGTTATTTGCATCCGGGCAAATTCCGCTTGATCCGGCAACCGGGGAAATGCCTGCTTGTGTGAAAGAGCAAACAAAACAGAGTTTAGCGAATGTCAAAGCGATTGTGACAGCGGCCGGTTATCAAGTCAGTGATATTGTTAAAACCACTATCTTTTTAGCCGATATGAATGATTTTGCCGCCGTTAATGAGGTGTATCAAGCCTTTTTCGTCGAAAATAATGCTTCTTTCCCAGCTCGCTCTTGTGTACAAGTTGCCCGAATTCCAAAAGATGCCAAAGTTGAAATAGAAGTGATAGCCGCTAAGTAATTTATCTCGCTTCAGTTAGCACCGTTATGGTGCTAATGCTTGTCAAGAAGTTTCAGAAAATATATACGTTTGAGTATAAAATCTGAATTGAAAATATTTATCCAACAACTAAGCTAAATTGCCAAAGATTCCAAAGTTAAAGGAGACGTAAGTACGGACAGGGCACTTTTACATATTTAATCTCATTATTAGATGCTAATCTTTGTCAAGAAGTTTCAGAAAATGCATATGTTTTAGTATAAAATCTGAATTGAACATATTTAACCAATAACTAAGCTAAATTGCCAAAGATTCCAAAGTTAAAGAAGACGTAAGTACCGACAGGGCAAATTTACAGATATAATCTCATTATTAGGTGTTAATGCTTGTCAAGAAGTTTCAGAAAATGTATACGTTTAAGTATAAAAGCTAAATTGAAAATATTTATCCAATAACTAAGCTAAATCGCCAAAGATTCCAGAGTTCAAATAGACGTAAGCACAGACAGGGCAATTATACAGATTTAATCGCATTATTAGATGCCAATTGTTGTCAAGAAGTTTCAGAAAGTGTATGTGTTTGAGTATAAAATCCGGTTGAAAAACCGTTATTTTCTTTCTCTTTATTATAATGTTTATTCTCTTGTCCCGATTAATTAAAATCTTATTAAATGATTTGTTGTTAAACTGCTATTTAGAGATTGATTGCCAATGAAGTTGGTGTAATAATCTACAATTATCGATTGTCAGTTTATGTGTAATCAGGTTGCAAATATGTTTGAGAAAGTAGAGCCGTATGCAGGGGATCCAATTTTATCATTAGTTACAGAGTTTAATCATGATAACCGTGAAAACAAAGTTAACTTAAGTATCGGTTATTATTATGATGATAATAGTGTGGTACCTCAATTACAGTGCGTTAAGACTGCTCGTGATTATGTTTATCACCATAATCAAGGTGCGCAGTTATACTTACCAATGAGTGGAATGCCCGAATATTGTCAAGCGATTCAAAAGTTATTATTTGGTCAAACGCACAGTGCCTATAAAGATAAACGAATTGCAACTATTCAAACATTAGGTGGATCAGGAGCGCTTAAAGTCGGTGCCGATTTTTTATTTCGCTATTTTCCAGATTCGCAAGTTTGGGTAAGCGATCCTACCTGGGAAAATCATATTGCTATTTTTAGCGGGGCTGGCTTTAAGGTTAATAAATATCCCTATTTTGATTCTGAAACTTGTGGGGTAAATTTTGATGCAATGCTTGAAACGTTAAATCAGTTACCGGCTAAAAGCATTGTATTGCTACATCCGTGTTGTCATAATCCGACCGGCGCAGATTTGACTAAAGCGCAGTGGGATACGGTGATAGATGTTTTACGTGCACGTGATCTTATTCCTTTTATGGATATTGCTTATCAAGGCTTTGGCGAGAGTATCGAAGATGACAGTTATGCCATTAGAAAAGCCGCAGAAGTTGGTTTATGCGGGTTTGTAAGTAACTCATTTTCCAAAACATTTTCGTTATATGGCGAGCGAGTTGGTGGACTATCTGTTTTATGTGATAATAGTGAAGTAGCAAATCGTGTACTTGGTCAACTTCAAGCGACCGTACGTCGAAATTATTCTAGTCCTGCGGCCTATGGTGCGCAGTTAGTGGCTTACGTATTAAATAATGATGCGCTTAAAGCACAATGGTTTGACGAAGTCGAGTCAATGCGTAAACGTATTGCGACTATGCGTTCAACTTTAGTTCAATTACTGAAAACAGCGGCGCCTAATCAAAATTTTGATTATTTAGTCAAACAGCGTGGCATGTTTAGTTATACCGGATTTTCAGCAGCACAAGTCACACATTTAAAAGATAATTTTGCTGTTTATTTGGTGGGCAGTGGAAGGATGTGTGTGGCAGGTTTGAATCACCAAAATATTCATCGCGTAGCAGAGGCATTTGCTACCTTAAACTAACCGTGTATTAATTATAGAGGAGTATGTAATATGTTCCATAAAATATTAATTTTGGTGTTAGGGATTGTCATGACAACGCTGGTAACTGGATGTAATACATTTAGTGGTGTTGGTAAAGATGTTCAATCAGGCGGTAAAGCGATTACAAATACTGCTGAATCGGTAAGCGATAAATTATAATTAGGATGATAACCATTTTTATAAATAACCCATATTTATAAAAATAATACGTAAAAATGCGATTTATACTTATTTGTATTAGTTTATTTTTTTTGGTTGGGTGCGGTTCGTTAAATTTTCGAACTGCACCTTTAACTATGGAAAACTGCCATTATGCCTCGCTTAATCAGATTCAATTTCAATTAAATCCACTTTCTTCCAATATCACCAGTTATCAGCACATCAATATCGCACCTAGCCGATCCAGTCGGCACTTATCGGCAACTTATGCCGAGATGAAAGGTAAATTAACCGGTAATATTATCGTTCGTCATTATCCTAAAGAGACATTTTGGCGGGCACCAAGTTTATTAGAAAGAGCATCTTTGTATGATGATGGCTATGATGATCTCTACATTAGCCCTGCGCAACGAGCAGCACGTGACCGTAAAGCAAAATTTGTGGCAAGGGAAGCCATTTTACAAAATTGCCAAATTATTTATATCGTGATTGATTCTTTAGCTGAAGATAGTGACAATCCAAAGCTCATTGTTTCACCGGAAGTTTCAATTATTCAGTAAGCTCAATGCACAATGTTAGCAAAGCGAAATAAAACGGGCTGGATTTATGGATGTTAATGTTTGGAATGTGGTGCATTTTTAATCTATCGGTTTTTAGCTATAAATAATAAATTGATTGTTATCGAAATAGTATAAAGATTGTTTTATCATTATATCGATTAGAGAGTAAATTAAGTCAGTCAGAAAAAATATAAAAGTTTAGTAAGAAGTGTTGTTGGTGCGTGTATCTCGATAGCTTATATGCTAAAGTTTATACGTGTTAAACATGCCTTAGTTAATCGTAGCGGTTGTGTACCAAGCATTAACGGTATTGTTAGTTAATTTGTTTTTAAGGAAATAAAATGTCATTAAACTTTGAATCTTCTTTAAATGGAAAAGTGAAAAAAGCAGTTGTTCCGGTTGCCGGTTTAGGTACGCGAATGTTACCTGCAACCAAGGCAATTCCAAAAGAGATGTTGCCGGTGGTTGATAAGCCTCTTATTCAGTATGTCGTAAAAGAGTGTATTGCTGCTGGTATTACCGAAATTATTTTTGTTACCCACTCTTCTAAAAACTCGATTGAAAACCATTTTGATACCAGTTTTGAATTAGAAGCGATGCTAGAAGCTCGGGTTAAACGTCAATTATTGCAAGAGGTGCAAAGCATTCTACCTAAACATGTGACCATTGCCAGTGTTCGCCAAGGTTTAGCTAAAGGGCTAGGGCATGCGGTGATGTGTGCGTATCCTTTAGTTGGTAATGAGCCATTTGCCGTGGTTTTACCCGATGTCATTATTGATGAGTATGACAGTGATCTTGCCACTGATAATTTAGCGGCGATGATCAAAAACTATCATGAAACAAAGCACAGTCAAATTATGGTTGAGCCGGTACCTAAAGAGTTGGTTTCATCTTACGGTATTGTTGATTGTCGTGGTGAAGCGCTATCTGCCGGTAATGTTACCCAAATGTATAGTGTGGTTGAAAAACCTTCAATTGAAGAAGCGCCTTCCAATCAATCTGTTGTTGGACGCTATGTTTTATCTGAAAAAATTTGGCCGTTGCTTGCGAAAACGCCATTAGGTGCAGGCGGAGAAATTCAATTAACTGACGCTATTGCAATGTTACTTGAAGAAGAGCCGGTTGATGCTTATTGCATTAAAGGTCGTAGCCACGATTGTGGTAATAAATTGGGTTATGTCCAAACATTTGTGCAATACGCAATGCGTCATAAAAGTTTGGGTGATGATGTGAAAGCTTGGTTAAAAACGCTTTAATCTCCTAATACGACTGTTGTTACGAGCGTAACAACCAAAAAAAGGACGCAACGTGGCGTCCTTTTTTGTGGCTTACGTTTAATTAGGCGGAATTATCATTGTCCAGTATGACATTAGGATCGTTAAACACGTCCATATCCATTGTTCCCACCTCACGGTCGGTTGCCACAGCCGCTGTCATAGCGCCCGATACGTTGGCTAAAGTCCGTGCCATATCAATAATTGGATCAACAGCCAGTACCATACCGATAAGCGCAAAGTGCTGCGCCATACCCATGCCGGATAAAACTACTGTTGCAGCAACCGTTGCTGTGCCTGGAATGCCGGCAATACCAATTGAGCCAATGACCACAACAATCACTAACATGATGTAAAATTGAAAATTGGTGTCGATTCCTACCATATGCGCCACCATGACCGCCAGTAGCGCCGGGAAAAAGCCGGCACAACCGTTCATCCCCATAGTACTGCCAAGCGAGCCAACTAAGTTAGCTGTACCGCTATTTACGCCCATTCGCACGGTTAACGTTGAGATTGTCATCGGTAAAGTGCCAACCGATGAGCGACTGGTAAAAGCTAACAGCCATGTGCCCAATGCTTTTTTAATAAACATAACAGGTGAGATACCGTGTAGCATCACAATGGCAATATGCACAATAAGCATAATGAGCATTGCAATATAGACCGCTGCGACAAAGCTTGAGACTTCAATAATGGCAGGAATACCATTTGAAATAATTGTACGTGCCAGCAATGCAACAACTGCATAAGGCATGTATTTGATGATTGTCATGGCAATTGACATGACGATTTTATATAGTGCCTCGATAAAGGTTTTAAATAGTGCAATAGGTTGAGGATTTTTCTTTTCCATGCGATTAGCTGCCAGCCCCATCAGTGCTGAAAAGATAACTAATCCAACAATATTTTCTTTAACCATTGATGCAATAATATTGCTAGGAATAAGATTAACAAAAGTATCAATGATGCTGGTATATTGTTTAGCTTCAGCATGATGTACCGATGTTGAGCTCATTTCACCCAGTTCAAATAAGTTGGCTAAAATAATGCCGACAATACAAGCGATAGCGGTGGTGAAGAGTAACCAAAAAATTCCACGGAAGGCAATTTGTGGCAGGTTTTTTTTGCCGGAAAAATCAATAATCACTTTGACAATTGAGACAAAAATGAGCGGAATAACCAACATGCGAATAAAGGCGATAAAAGCCCGCCCAAACAGACCGTACCAATTGGCGATTTCTTGCATCCATGTCTTCGGGGTTGTTGGGAATCCCGCCATAGCTTGAATGCCTAAGCCAAGCACAGCGCCAAGGATTAACCCCACTAACATGCGGATTGAAAAACTGACTTTTTTATTTTGTAATGGTTTTAACAGCGCAAAAAAACAGATGAGTAGTAACCCTATACCAATTAACGTTTGATAGTAGGTAATCGATAGGAATTTTTCGAAAAAAACTCCATGAAAAATGGCTTCTGACATAATACCTCCGCCGTTTAGTGATAAATTTAATTATCTAATAATCCTATTTAATAATCAGTCTATTTGTTGAAATGACATGTAGACTAATTGAGCGAAACTATCTGGTTAAGATAGCGGCATGTTCATAACTTGTCTTAAAATCGAAAAGGGGGATAAACACAATTTGCTGTTTATCGGTAACCTTCTCTATTTTGCGATCGAACCTGCAATATTTAAAATGTCCCATGGTCTGGAAAATGGGGGCGCATATAAAAAGTCCATCATGGATAATTCATCGATTTTCATTTTTGCCCAAATAGCGCAAGCCAGCACATTAACCCTTAATGCAGCGCCATGGCCGCCGGCAATTTGTCCGCCTAAAATCACTCGGGTATCGGCGTGATAAATCAATTTAGCCACAATCGTGGTTTGTCCGGCGACATAATTACTGTGGTTTTTATCTTTAACCATAACCGTTTTATAGGGAATTTGTGCTTTTATCGCTTCATTTTCGCTCAGACCTGTTCGCCCGGCTTCACTATCAAATACTCTGAGCGCTGAGGTGCCTAACGTGCCCGGGAATTGGGCATTTCCGCCGGCTAAGTTCTCCCCAACGACTTTGCCCAGTTTATTGGCGCTGGTTGCTAAAGGGATATAGACGGTTGATTGGCTTACTCGATGCTCGATTGCGGCGCAATCGCCTGCTGCATAAATATTGGCAATGTTTGTTCGCCCGAAACTGTCGGTAATAATGGCGCCATTGCCCAGCATATTCATGCCAAGGTGCTGATAAATGTGGCTATTTGGCTTAACTCCGGTGGCGATAATGACCAGATCAGCTCGATATTGTCCTTTATCGGTTATGACACCGGTGACAGCGTGTTCACCTTCAAAGCCTTGTACTCGCTCTTGCAAATGTAAATCGCAGTGCTGTTTGATATTGTCTTGAATAATTGCCGTCATTTCGCTATCAAATGCATCGACTAATACTCTGTCATCGAGTTGGATCAGTTTGACTTTTTTCTTTAAAGCGACCAACGATTCGGCAATCTCAAGCCCGATATAGCCAGCACCAACCACAATCACATTTGTAACGTTAGGGTTAGATAGCGCTTGTTTAATGGCTTGACCGTCGTGAAGATCACGTAGAGTAAAGATATTTTTTAGATGACCATTTGAAAAATTTGGCATAATTGGACTTGCGCCAACGGCAAGTAGTAGTTGATCGTAATTGTCATCAAAACTATGACCGGTGCTAAGATCTTTCACCGTCACTTTTTTAGCTTGGGCATCAATAGCAATCACTTCATGGCGAGTTTTGATTTCAATACCGTCTTTTTCGAACTGTTCAGGTGTGCGGGAAATCATTTCGTTGTCATCGTTAAAATGCTCGCCAATAAAGTAAGGCAATCCACAAGCTCCAAACGATACAATATCAGACTTTTCATAAATACGAATTGTTGCATTTTGAGCCATCCGTTTGGCTTTTGCCGCAGCACTTGCTCCGGCAGCTTGAGCGCCAATAATGATTATTTTCATCTATTATTCTCCTTAGTGCTCAGATAGAATCTTATCTATCATCCTATCATAGGTTATAACCTATGGTTAACTTTGATGAAGATTTGGTATCTTTATTAGTCAATTTAAGCTGTCTGTTTCACGCTAAGCTAATAATAACTGACTATTAAATAGTTTGAATTGATGTTGATAGTAACCGATTTTGTCAAGAAGTTTCAGAAACATTATATGTTTTAGTATAATTAATTAAATCTTTGATTAAATCTACCTGTAATTGTTCGTCATTAAGTGCCGGAATATAATGAAATTGCTTACCGCCGGCATCGAAAAACAGTTGCCGATTTTCTTGATCGATTTCATAAATCGTTTCAAGACAATCAACCGAAAATCCCGGGCTGATAACATGCACATTATGTATCTGTTTTTTTGCCATTTCTTGCAACATATCGCAGGTTTTAGGTTTGACCCATTTTCCTTTACCAAATTCCGATTGATAAGCCATATGTATCGGTATAGTGATACCCTTTGCTTGGCATTTTTCAATAAGAAGTAACGTGGTCAGTTCACACCGCTCTATATAATCATCTTGACGTTGGCGGATATATCGCTCCGGAATACCGTGATAAGAAAGTAAAAGCGCTTGTGGCTGACCATGCTCATTGAAAGCCTGTTTTATTTGTAGATATAGGGCTTGGATATAACTTGGATGATCGGCATAATCACGAATATAGTGGATTTTTTGTTTGCTTTTTTCGCTCGCCACAATCTGTCTTAATTTATCTAAAACCGCCAATGTGGTGGTTGTGGAATATTGTGGAAACAGCGGCAATACAGTAATTTTTTTACATGCCTTAAGTTTATTGAATGCGGATTGAATATCTGGTTGACCATACGTCATGGCAAGCTCGCACTGCACATCAGTTAATTGCGATTGTAGTTTGTCGCACAGTAAGCGGCTGTAATGCAGTAAAGGTGATGAGCCGTCGATCCAAATTTTTTGATAATGGTTGATGATATACGGCACTCGTTTAGGTAACACGATATATTTTAGTAGTGGATACCAAAAAAAGGCCGGTAGATCCACCACATGCCGATCCAATAAAAACTCAGTTAAATACTGTTTTATTGCATCCGGTGTTGCGGCGCTAGGGGTGCCTAAATTAACTAGTAATAAACCATGCTTTTTATTCACAAGCAATCCTTATATTTAGCTAAGATATCGGTTAATAATGGCAAGAAGCCGATCTAATGCTCCTTGATTTTGTTTTAAGACTTGATACGCATTTTCGCCAATCTGTTTACGTTTAGTTGGGTGATTTAACAGATCATCTACGGTTAAATAGAGTTCATCTACTGAGTTACGGCAAACAAGCAGTCCATTGGCTGCCTTTAGTTGTTCACAAATAACCTTAAAATTGAAAAAGTGCTCGCCAATAATAATCGGTATATGATGCAAAGCCGGCTCTAACGGATTATGACCGCCGTGCTCAATTAAACTGCCACCGATTAAGGCAATATCCGCAACACCATAAAGCTCCAGTAATTCACCCATGGTATCACCTAATATCACTTGCGTTTGATCGTTTGGCGTTTGATCAGCGCTACGCTTAATATAGCGCAATCGGTTATCGATAATCAATTTTTCTACTGTTTTAAAACGCTCCGGGTGGCGAGGCACTAAAATTAATAACAGATTCGGGTGGTTTTGGACTAAGCGTTTAAATGCCGATAAAATAATTTCATCTTCACCGCTGTGGGTGCTGGCTGCTATCAATACCGGTCGATTTAATTGCCATTGCTGTTTCAACTCAGCAATGCGCTGATGTTGTTTAGCGGTTAAATCAATATCAAATTTTATACTACCGGTAATGGCTAAGTGATCTGCCGGTAAACCTAACCGGATAAATCGTTCGCCGTCTTGCTGATTTTGTGCAGCAACCACACTGATTTTACGCAGTAGGCGACTGATTGCTGAGCCAAGTTTACTGTACCGTTTCGCCGAACGCTCAGAGAGTCGGGCATTAGCGACAATTAAAGGAATATGCCGTTTATAACACTGATTGATAAAATTTGGCCATAGTTCTGTCTCCATAATTATCACCAGCTTTGGTTGAACAGTGTTTAAAAAACGACGAAGCGCACAAGGTAGGTCATAAGGTAAATAAACATGATTAACGCTATCTTTGAGCAGTGATTTTACCCGTTCGGAGCCGGTTGGTGTCATTGTGGTGACAGTAATAGGTAAATGTGGATATTGCTGTTTTAACGCGTTAATTAGAGGCACAGCCGCAATGGTTTCGCCCACTGATACGGCATGCACTAAAATGCCACCGGCCTTGACTTTATTTTGACAAAAGCCATAGCGCTCAAGCCAACGTTGACGATAAGCCGGTGCTTTTCGGCTACGCCAAAGAAGCCTTAACCATACCAACGGCTGAATAAGATAGAGTAAAACAGTGTATAAAATTTGCATAGCAATTAATGAGATAAGTTAAAAAAATGTTGGCGATAATAAACTAGCTCAGCAATGGAATCACGAATATCATCGAGCGCTTGATGTGAACTCTTTTTGCTGATGCCTTTTAAAATTTCCGGTTTCCAACGTTTTGCTAATTCTTTCACCGTGCTGACATCTAAATAACGATAGTGAAAATAGCGCTCTAAATCGGGCATGTAGTTGAATAAAAATCGGCGGTCTTGACCAATGGTATTACCGCAAATCGGTGAGCAATTTTCCGGTACCCACTGTTTTAAAAATGCCAGTGTTTGAAGCTCTGCTTGTTGTTCATTAATTTTACTTTGACGCACTCGATCAATAAGTCCCGAGTTTCCATGAGTCTTTTTATTCCAATCATCCATTAATGCTAATTGTTCGTCTGGCTGATGAACAGCAATTACCGGCCCTTCTGCAAGAATGTTGAGATTTGTGTCGGTAACGATAGTGGCAATTTCGATAATGCGATCAACCGCCGGATTAAGTCCGGTCATTTCAAGATCAATCCAGATAAGATTATTACTATTTGCTTGTGATGGTTTAGTCATAATTTGCGTCAGAAATTTTCTTTTTAGTGCTCATTAGTGTAGCATAACTGTCAATCTCTGTTTTAGCAAAATTAATGACTGTGGCAAAAATACAACTATCAAAAAATCAGAAACGGCGAGTGGCAGCTAAGCACCAACAACGTTTAGCAACAAAGCAAGATGAGAACTTGTCCAACTTTTCATCGCCTTACGAAGGTGTGGTGGTGAGTCGATATGGTAAATCTGCTGACGTTGAAAACGATGCCGGGCTTATCTACCGTTGCAGTATTCGGCGTACATTACCTTCACTGGTGACCGGCGATAGAGTTTTGTGGCGTGAAAGCCTCGAGCCTAATACCAATGGCATCATCGAGGCGGTACATCCTCGCCATTCGGAGCTGGTTCGTCCGGATTTTTATGACGGCGTTAAACCGGTTGCCGCCAATGTCGATCAAATTGTTATTATTTCAGCAGTATTACCCGAGTTATCATTAAATATTATTGACAGATACTTAGTTGCTTGTGAAGCAACCGACATTCGCCCGATTATCGTGTTAAACAAGATCGACTTGCTCAATACCGATGAGCGAGCAGCTGTTGAAAAACAGTTAGCTATTTATAGTAAAATTGGCTATCAAGTGCTGTATGTATCTTGCCAAAATCAACAGGGTATTACACCTTTACAAGCCGCTTTGCAAGGTAAAATCTCAATTTTAGTTGGGCAATCAGGTGTGGGAAAATCGAGTATTATTAATCGATTGTTACCACATCAAACGCAATCGGCCATGACAGGTGATGTATCACAACTATCCGGACTTGGGCAACATACCACTACAGCAACCCGACTTTATCATCTACCTAATGGCGGTGATATTATTGATTCACCCGGTATACGTGAATTTGGTTTGTGGCATTTGGAGCCGGAACAAGTGATAGCCGGTTTTATTGAATTTGGTGACTATTTAGGGGGCTGTCAGTTCCGTGATTGTAATCACTTAAATACGCCTGGTTGTTTACTGCAACAAGCCGTCGCTGAAGGGAAAATTGCTTCATCAAGATTAGATAATTATCATCGCATTTTACAATCGATGAAAGAAGTCAAAGCAAAAACCAATAAAAGCTATAAATAGCTATAAATCAGCGATTGTTGCGCTAGCCAGAGTTTGACCGTCGGGTGATTAAAGCGGTGAGGGGGAATGGCTATCATGAACTGTTGCCCACAAACTACCAGTGATAAATGGTGGGCAACAAGTTAATCTACTCTCTTATGGGCGTTTTTTCAGAGCAATACCAATAGCCACATATGCCCAACCTTGAAATATTAAGTCTATCCCTAAGAACATGCCTAACACCCAAAGACTATCATATGGCCAACCGACGATAATCATCACGCCTAAAATTAGTGTAATGATACCTGAGGTTAACACCCAACCCCAACTTGGTAAGTGGCGGTTATTCATGGCAGCAAATATTTGGGTAAAACCACTCATAATTAATAAGATTGAGATAACTAACGTTAATGCAGAAGATACTGCCACCGGTTGGAAATAAGACATTACGCCAATAAAGATGTATAAAATCCCCATTATTGCCCATAGCGCAGATTGTCCGAAACCTTTAACCGTAAACGCATGGACTGCTTGGGCAATACCGGCAATTAAAATTAAAGTTCCAATAAAATAGACGGAAAAAACGGTTGCAATAAACTGGTAGCCTAAGGCTAAGGCACCTAATATCATTAAAATTATACCAATAACAATAAACCAGCCTGATTTTTGTTTAAGCTCTTCAATACTATTTGTGTTTGATATCATGTTAATTTCCTATTTTATAATTGATTTATGGTTGTTAATAACAGTATTTTTCATTTCATATTTAACGTTGTTACGCCTTGAATCTGAATTGAAAAATACTAATTGATAACGTAAAGACACGATAAATAGCAAGATTAAGTGCATTTAAATTGTACAAAAATCACTCAGCATAATAAAGCGAATTGTAAAATTAATTTTTATCTTTCAGTGCTTCATCTAGTGTTGAGTAAAACATTAATTTATTGGGAATAGGTAAAATTTTGGCACGTGCCAACGTTTTTAACGGTTGAAATTGTAATTCACAAATCGATAAATTTACCTGTTCGGGCAGTTCATCGATAAAATGTATTAATGCATTAAGTCCACCTGCATCGAGTATTGGCACCGCATCCCATTGTAATACGATATTTTCGTATCCATTTATTTTTTGGTACAGTTCCAAAAATGTTCGCTCAGCAGCCGCAAAAAATAGTGGACCACTAATACGAAGAACTAAGGTTTTATCATCACTTCGGTTAAGTTCAACTAAGCGAGTCATGCTGGCAATGCGACGCATAAAGAGAATTGAAGCAAGCACAATGCCTAATGTTATGGCAATGACCATATCAAACAATACCGTCAATGACATGCAGATAAGCATGATTAATATATCATCTTTAGGCGCACGTTTGATAATATAAATTACTCGCTGAACAGCGCTCATGTTCCATGCCACAATTAACAGTAAAGCCGCCATTGCCGAAAGGGGTATAAACGACAATACTGGCGCAAAACAGACCAGCGCCAGTAAGACAATGACTGAATGCAATACGGCCGCAATTGGTGATGTCGCACCCGCTTTTACATTTGCCGCTGAGCGTGCAATTGCAGCTGTTGCTGAAATGCCACCAAAAAATGGTGCAATAATGTTGCCCAAACCTTGACCAATTAGCTCACTGTTTGAGTGGTGTTTGGTGTGGGTCATCTCATCTAACACAACTGCGCAAAGTAGTGATTCGATCGCACAAAGCATTGCCATTGTTAAGGCGATTGGCGTAAGGGCAGAAATCGTTGACCAATCCCATTTAAAATCGGCATGTTGCCAAGGTAAGATTAATTCCGGTAACACAGACGGTATACCATGACCGATAGTGTTGTCCGGTAAAGTATAGCTAAATTTAGATCCTATTGTTTCAATATGACAATTAAATTGATTTAAAATAAACATCACTATCATGCCGGCAACCAATGCCGGTAAGTGACCGGAAATTTTTACCCTCAGTTTTGGCCATACAATTAACACAACTAATGTCACTAAACCGACTAAAGTATCAGCCAGATTAATTGTTGGAAAAGTTTTAACCAGTTCGATCACTTTGCCGACATAGCTTTCCGGCATATGCTCAAGGGTTAATCCAAAAAAATCTTTGATCTGCATGGTGGCAATGGTGATTGCAATTCCGGAAGTAAAACCTAATACCACTGGCAAAGGAATATATTCAATTAAGCGCCCTAAACGAATTATCCCCATTAAAATAAGAAAAAAACCGGAAAGCAGGGTGGCAACTAAGAGTCCGGATAAGCCATACTGCAACGAAACCGGATATAAAATAACCACAAATGCCGCAGTCGGGCCTGAAACACTAAAGCGTGAACCGCCAGTTATGGCAATAACAAATCCTGCAACAATTGCCGTATATAGACCGTGTTGAGGGGGAACACCACTAGCGATAGCTAACGCCATGGCGAGCGGTATAGCAATAATACCAACAGTAATGCCTGCAATTAAGTCTTTAAAAAAACGTGTTGTGGTATAAGGGGTTTTAATACATGATGATATTAATGCACTGCTAATTAGCGTTCCGGAAAAGCCATATAATTTCATTATCTTTTAATCAATTAGTGAGGTATAACTTGAATACTAATAAGATAATCTTTTTTAAAAAAATTAAAAGAGTGTTGTGAAAATAAAATCTATTTTGTAATTAAATAAAGTGAATAAATTTAGCTTTGGCGTGGAAAAAGTTTAGGGTTAGCAAAATGGTATTTGATTAAAACTATTTGCCGTTTAATTTAATGAATCAATCAGCCGTGGTAAATAATATTGTTTTATTAAATCGCTTGTTTAGCGCCACTTTTCGCTTTAATCTATTACCGAGTACTTTCTTTACTCGTCACTATTAAAAAAATAAAAACTACCCTCTCTTTTTATCACTTATCTTGCATGATTTGTAGGAGCGATTTATGGTGTTTGCAAAGCAGCAATTTTTTAAACATTCATTTAAAGCGATAGGATTAATTATGTTACTTGCTTTATCTTCATCGGTGTTTGCGCTTGCGCAATTAGCTGGCTCAAAATCGGCTTATCAATATGATAATCAGCAAATGCTAACGCCGGCACCAAAAGGCTATAGTGCATTTTATATCGATCATGTTGGTCGGCATGGTTCACGCTATATCAGTAAAGCAAAATATGAAGATATTGCCTATAGTGTTTTAATATTGGCAGAAAAAAATAACCAGCTAACCCCAGCAGGTAAAGCGTTAATTACTCAAGTTGCTGCTATTAAACAGCTCAATAATAAGCACTATGGTGAGCTGACCGATCTTGGTCGCAACGATATAGCGTTAATTAGCAAGCGCATGCTAGCCAATAATCCAACCGTATTTAAAGGGCAGAAGATCGAGGTGCTCAGCTCAACGTCATCAAGAGCAAAACAGACCGCTCAAATTTTTATGCAAGCATTTCAAGCTCTATATCCTGATATTGAAATAGCCACTCAGCCGGAAGATCAGCAATTTTTACTGCGCTTTTTTAACTATGCGCCGGCTTACGATGAATATAAAAAAAGCGGTCTTGTTAAACAGGCATTAACATCACTTGAGCATGACCCAAAAACGATTGAAATTAGTCGAACGGTAGGCAAAAAAATCTTTACTGATGCGTTTTTATCACAGTTAAATGAAGGTATCTCAATTAATGATAAATCGCCGATTAAGACGGAAGATTTTGTGATTGCGCTTTTCCAACTTTATCAAGAGTTGTTAGCATTACCTTCACAGGTATTAGTCGATAATCATCTTGATTTTGATGATTATTTTTCAGTAGATGATAACGCATGGCTAAATACCGTTGTCACAGCTAAAAACTATCTGCAAATTGGTCCGGCGTGGGATGCAAATGGTATTCAAATTAAAATCGCTGCGCCGCTATTATGGGATATGTTAACAAGTGCCGATAAAGCCATTGAAAATGGTCATATTGATGCCAATTTACGCTTTGCTCACGCTGAAACTGTCTCGCCGTTAGCCACATTACTAGAAATCGAAGGGGCGGCAACGGTGGCTGCATCAATTTTTGATTATCCAAACGTTTGGCGAGCCGATAAAATTGTGCCCATGGGCGCCAATATTCAATTGATTTTTTATCGTAGCGAGCAGGCTAATCAACCGATACTGGTGAAGGTATTATTAAATGAGCGAGAAGTTCATCTGCCAATTAGCACCGTCAATTATCCTTACTATCGTTGGGATGAGGTTAAACAGTTTTATACCGACAAGCTCAATAAATTGGGCTTAATGCAAAATCAAAATATGATGAAAATGTTACAAAATTTGCAGTGATTTTACCGCTGCCAAAGCGGTTTTGTCACCGTTTAGCTAAATTTTGTGACAGAAAGATAATGTTGCCTAACCAACACGTTATTCTATCAGTGTTGGTTTTTAATGGGTGGATTTTTAACTATTGGTAAGATTTAAGGCGTTTTAATCAGATGATCACACTTGTAGCCAAAAAGTGACCGGGCCGTCGTTAATTAATGCCACTTGCATATCGGCGGCAAATTGACCGGTTTGGGTGTTTATCTGTTTTTGGCATTGTTCTACAAAAAATTGATAGAGTTGGTTGGCTAGTTGTGGATTAGCGCCTTTAGTAAAGCTCGGACGCATCCCTTTTTGGGTATCGGCCGCTAAAGTAAATTGGGAAACCACTAACACTTCGCCATTTACTTGACTGACATTCAAATTCATTTTACCGTCACTATCACTGAAAACCCGATATCCCAGCACTTTTTCACATAAACGTTTGGCTTTTTGTTCGTCATCGCCTTGTTCAACGCCAAGTAAAATAAGTAAGCCATGCTTAATCTGTCCAACAATGTGATCATCGATAGTAACAGAAGCTTGTTTAACACGTTGAATTAAGGCGATCATAATACGATTTACTCCGGTTGAGGCTGGTTTTCAAGGGGCTGCTTTTTTTGTCGATTAAATTCTGTCAATGTTGCGGCAAATTCTGCGCCAAAAAGTACAATGCACCAGGAGCAGTAAATCCAAACCAGCATGATAGGAATCGACGAAACAACACCGTAAATAAGTTGATAAGTTGGGAAGGAGGTCACATAAAGTGCAAATGCGCGTTTGCCTAATTCGAAAAGTATTGCTGCCACAATTGCGCCAATCATCGACTCTTTAAGTGGTACCGATTCGGTCGGAATAATGCTATAAAGTAACCAAAATCCAACCACAGAAATCAAAAACGGTAATATACTCAGTAAAATATTACCGGTGGCAGCGACAGATAACCACTTAAGTGAAAATATATAATAACTTACTGCCACACTTGATCCGACTAAAATCGGCCCCAATGTTAAAATCGTCCAGTACATGGTTAAGTTGTACATAAACGAGCGTTTACGCTTAGTTTTCCAAATATGGTTAAGTGCAGTATTAATAGTGTTGATTAATAATAACGAAGTGACTATTAAGCCAATGACCCCAGCAAAGGTCATCTTTTTGGTGTTGGCGATAAACTGTTCAAGATAATTTTGTATCGTATCACTGGCGGTAGGGACAAGGTTACTGTAAATTAATTTTTTTAATGAAAGGCTTATTTCATCAAACATTGGGAAAGCAGAAAGCAAAGAAAAGATGACAGTGATAAGCGGAACTAAAGCCAAAATCGTAGTGTAAGCAAGCCCGGCTGCTGAAGTGGTCAAGCGGTCATGATTAAGGCGAGACCACAACATCATCGAAAAGGACTGTATTTGTTTGAGTATATTCATATAATTTCTTATTAGTTAGAAATAATACAATTATTGATCCCATTACCTTTTAATGAATTTAGTGCTTTCTCTGCGTTACTTTTACTGGTATATGGGCCGACGGTAACACGATACAACTGTCCAGAGGCAATATTACCACTTATTCCAATCATAGCAAGTTGTGCTTTTAACGTATCAGCATTCGCTTTTTCTTTAAAGGCTCCGCATTGTAATAACCATTTATTTGCATCCTTACTATCTGTTGCTGATTGAGAAGACGTAGTCGGTGGTTTTGGCTGTGATGACGTTGTTGGAACATTACGGGAATTATTCACAAAACTGTCTAAGATCTGTTGTCTTTCGCTGGCAATTGCGTTAGTACCAGGATTAGCGTTTGGTGTCTCTAACTCTTTGAGATACGTCCAGCGTTCTTGCGGTTTTTCTGGCAAGGTTATCGCCGGTGGTTCCGTTTTTACTTTAGGGGGCTCAACGGGTTTGTTGGGATGATTATTCGAAACAAAATATAAAATAGCAGAAAATAGCGCAATAATAATGATTGCAAGAAAAATCATTAAACCGGAAAAGCTTTGTGATTTATTTTTTTTTGTTTGGCGCTTTTTTTTTCTCACATAATCACGCTGAACCACAATATACTCTCTTGTATTTTAGTTAATAATTATTAGATGAGTAGTTTACAAATAAAAAAAGTGGCTTACACCACTTTTTTTTAATTTTCTTTAACTTTAATAGTTAACAGATCAATAAAACATTACGCTAATGCTTTAATCTGTTTAACTAAATTCGCTTTATGACGTGCAGCTTTATTTTTGTGGATTAAGCCACGAGCTGCTTGACGGTCAACAACTGCTTGCATGTCTTTGAATGCTACTTCAGCTGTTTGTTTATCACCAGCTGCAACAGCTGCGTAAACTTTTTTAATATAAGTACGCATCATTGAACGGTTACTAGCATTATGTTTACGGCGTTTTTCAGATTGAACCGCACGTTTCTTAGCTGATTTGATATTAGCCAAAGTCAACTCCCAAGTTTAGAAAAAAATTACATATTAATAAGGCGGCAAAATATGCCTGATTTTCTGCCTATTGTCAATGGCGTTGTACAAAAAAAATTAAGAATTGCTATTTTTTATCATTATGATAAATGTTTACTATTCAGCCAATAATGGCTATAACCTAATTAGAAATTTTATGTTAGAATAGTGAAAATTTTATTATATCTATATTTATAAGAGGAAGTCTCATGTCTATTATTAGAATGCAAGATCTTGATCTAAAAGGAAAACGCTTATTTATTCGCTCAGATCTTAATGTGCCAGTCAAAAATGGTAAGGTAACCTCTGATGCTCGTATTAAAGCATCATTACCAACTATTGAAGAAGCAATTAAAAAAGGCGCTAAAGTAATGGTTACTTCACACATTGGGCGTCCAACGGAAGGTGAATATAACCCAGAGTTTTCATTACAACCTGTAGTTGATTACTTAAAAGAGCATGTTTCTTTCCCTGTACGTTTAGTTAAAGATTACTTAAACGGTGTTGATGTTAAAGAAGGCGAACTTGTTGTGCTTGAAAACGTTCGTTTTAATGTGGGTGAAGGTAAAGATGACGAAGCTTTATCAAAAAAATATGCGGCACTTTGTGATATCTATGTCATGGATGCATTTGGTACTGCTCACCGTGCGCAAGCTTCAACTCATGGTGTTGGTAAATTTGCCCCGATCGCTTGTGCCGGTCCTTTATTAGCCGCTGAACTTGATGCATTAGGTAAAGCGCTAGATAATCCAGCTCGCCCAATGGTTGCAATTGTTGCCGGTTCAAAAGTATCAACTAAATTAACTGTACTTGATTCTTTATCAAAAATTGCCGATCAAATTATCGTTGGTGGTGGTATTGCTAATACTTTCATCGCAGCAGAAGGCTACAATGTTGGTAAATCACTTTATGAAGCTGATTTAATCCCTGAAGCGAAAAAATTAATGGCTAACTGCCATATTCCTGTCCCGACTGATGTGCGTGTTGCAACTGAATTTAGTGAAACAGCAACAGCGACTGAAAAATCAGTTGCCGATGTTAAAGAAAATGAACAAATTCTTGATTTAGGCGACAAATCAGCTGAAGCATTAGCCGACATTATCAAAAAAGCCAAAACGATCTTATGGAATGGCCCTGTAGGCGTATTTGAGTTCCCTAATTTCCGTCGTGGTACTGAGATTGTTGCTAAAGCAATTGCTGATAGCGATGGCTTCTCAATTGCTGGTGGTGGTGATACATTAGCTGCGATTGATTTATTTGGTATTGAAGATAAAATCTCTTATATTTCAACTGGTGGCGGTGCCTTCCTTGAGTTTGTAGAAGGTAAAAAACTTCCTGCTGTTGCAATGCTAGAAGAGAGAGCAAAAGCGTAATAGTTTTCTATATGAAGGATGAGTCAATCACTCATCCTTTAATTTTTATATAAATAAATTTATAGGTATTAAAATGGCTACAAAGATTTCTGATGTCGTTAAACCTGGTGTTGTAACCGGTGATGATGTTCAAAAAGTGTTTCAAGTTGCTCGTGAAAATAATTTTGCATTACCCGCTGTTAACTGTGTTGACACTAATACAATTAATGCAGTAATTGAAACTGCGGCTAAGGTTGGTTCTGCTGTTATCGTTCAATTCTCTAACGGTGGCGCTCAATTTATCGCAGGTAAAGGATTGAAATTAGATGGGCAAGAAGCTGCTGTTTTAGGTGCGATTTCTGGTGCTAAACATGTTCACCTTATGGCTGAAAAATATGGCGTGCCTGTTATTGTTCATACTGACCATTGTGCAAAAAAATTATTACCATGGGTTGATGGATTACTTGATGCTGGCGAAACGCATTTTGCTAAAACCGGTAAACCACTATTTTCTTCACATATGATCGATCTATCTGAAGAGACATTAAAAGATAATATTGATATTTGTTGTCAATATCTTGCTCGTATGTCTGCAATGAAAATGACATTAGAACTTGAATTAGGTTGTACTGGTGGTGAAGAAGACGGTGTTGACAATAGCCATATGGATAGTTCAGCACTTTATACTCAACCAGAAGACGTTGCTTACGCTTATGAACGTTTAAGCGCAATTAGCCCACGTTTTACCATTGCGGCTGCATTCGGTAACGTACATGGTGTTTATAAACCAGGTAATGTTAAATTAACGCCAAAAATTCTTGATAACTCTCAAAAATTTATATCAGAAAAATTCAATTTACCTGAAAAATCACTAAACTTCGTATTCCATGGCGGTTCTGGCTCTACACCAGAAGAGATTGCTGAAGCAGTAAGTTACGGTGTTGTTAAAATGAACATTGATACTGATACTCAATGGGCTAACTGGGCAGGTATCTTAGAATATTATAAAGCGAACGAAGCTTACTTACAGGGTCAATTAGGTAACCCTGAAGGTGCCGATGCGCCAAATAAAAAATACTATGATCCACGCGTATGGTTACGTAAAGGTCAAGAGTCTTTAGTTTCACGTTTAGAACTTGCATTTAAAGAGCTTAATGCAGTAAACGTACTTTAACTTATTGTTTTTAAACATATTAACTTAAGGCAGGGTGATAGCCCTGCTTTTGGTTTATCCTTTAATAAATAAAACTTGCATTTTTTTATTTGTTGTAGGATAATTCTGCCCTCATTTAACTTAGGGGAGCTGTCTATTTATTAATATTGGTTATTAATAGAGGCGTTTGCACCCGAGAAAAGGAACCTAAAATGGCAAAGAAAGTACAAGCCTACATCAAGTTGCAAGTTGCAGCTGGTGCAGCAAATCCTAGTCCACCAGTTGGTCCAGCACTTGGTCAACATGGTGTTAACATCATGGAATTCTGTAAAGCATTTAACGCTAAAACAGAAAGCATGGAAAAAGGTCTACCTATTCCTGTTGTTATTACAGTATATTCTGACCGTTCATTTACTTTTGTTACTAAAACCCCACCAGCAGCTGTATTATTGAAAAAAGCTGCAAAAATCAAGTCTGGTTCTGGCGAACCTAACAAGAAAAAAGTTGGTAAAGTAACGAGTGCGCAAATTCGCGAAATCGCTGAATTAAAAGCTGCAGATATGAATGGTGCTACCATTGAAACGATGATGCGTTCTATCGAAGGAACTGCACGTTCAATGGGCTTGGAAGTGGAGGGTTAATTCATGGCTAAATTATCTAAGAAAGCTAAACTTATCCGCGAAAAAGTGAATGCGACTAAACAATATGAAATCAATGAAGCAATCGCTTTATTAAAAGAGCTTGCTACTGCTAAATTTACTGAAAGCGTTGACGTTGCTGTTAATTTAGGTATCGATTCACGTAAATCAGATCAAAACGTTCGTGGCGCAATCGTGCTTCCACATGGTACCGGACGTAGTGTTCGTGTTGCTGTGTTCACACAAGGCGCAAATGCTGAAGCCGCTAAAGAAGCTGGTGCTGAATTAGTTGGTATGGACGATCTTGCTGAACAAATCAAAAAAGGCGAAATGGATTTTGATGTTGTTATTGCATCTCCAGACGCTATGCGTGTTGTTGGTCAATTAGGTCAAATTTTAGGGCCACGTGGTTTAATGCCAAACCCTAAAGTCGGTACTGTAACACCTAACGTTGCTGAAGCAGTGAAAAACGCTAAAGCTGGTCAAATCCGTTACCGTAATGATAAAAATGGTATTATCCATACTACTATCGGTAAAGCTGATTTTGATGCAGATAAGCTTAAAGAGAATTTAGAAGCATTACTTGTTGCATTAAAACGTGCAAAACCAGCTTCATCAAAAGGCGTATTTATTAAGAAAGTAAGCCTTTCTACAACAATGGGCGCTGGTGTTGCTATCGATCAAGCAACATTAAATGCAACTGTTTAATTAGCTGTTAGCCAGTTAAACAAAAAATCGGTTGGTGTCTGGCCTTAACCAGACCCCGTCCAAGACCGTAGGTGTAATTGATATTTGATTACTTAATTTTCCTACGTAGACGGTGACAGAACCTGATAAGATATAATACAGGAATTCTGCTCATCGTGGTTATGCTAGTTACGTGTGTAACTAGTTAAAATCAGTCTAGGCTTTGCCTAGTTTAATCCAGGAGCAATACCAATGGCACTAAATCTTCAAAATAAACAAGAAATTGTTGCTGAAGTTAACGAAATCGCCAAAGGTGCGCTATCTGCAGTTGTTGCTGACTCTCGTGGCGTAACTGTAGAAAAAATGACTGCATTACGTAAATCTGCTCGTGAAGCTGGTGTTTATATGCGTGTTGTTCGTAATACGCTATTACGCCGTGTTGTAGAGGACACTCAATATGAGTGTTTAAAAGATACGTTTGTTGGTCCTACTCTAATTGCATTTTCAAACGAGCACCCAGGTGCCGCAGCGCGTATTTTTAAAGCGTTTGCTAAAGAAAATGATAATTTTGAGATTAAAGCCGCAGCCTTTGAAGGTGAGTTGATTACCGCAGCGAACATTGATCGCTTAGCAACATTACCTACTTATGAAGAAGCATTAGCTCGCTTGATGTCAACCATGAAAGAAGCCGCAGCTGGCAAATTGGTTCGTACTCTTGCAGCGGTTCGCGATCAAAAACAAGCTGCTTAATAGCGCTGTGATTGTGAATTTTATCAATTAAAAAAATGTAAATTTGGGAAACTATATTATGTCTATCACTAAAGAACAAATTTTAGATGCAGTTGCTGAAATGTCTGTAATGGACGTTGTTGAACTTGTATCAATGATGGAAGAAAAATTTGGCGTTTCTGCAGCAGCAGCTGTAGCAGTTGCAGCAGCTGGTCCAGCTGAAGCAGCAGAAGAAAAATCTGAATTTGATGTAATCTTAAAAGATGTTGGCGCTAACAAAGTAGCGGTTATCAAAGCCGTTCGTGGTGCAACAGGTTTAGGCTTAAAAGAAGCTAAAGATCTTGTTGAATCAGCTCCAGCAACAGTTAAAGAAGGCGTTAGCAAAGCTGATGCAGATGAACTTAAAAAGGCACTTGAAGAATCTGGTGCAGTTGTCGAACTTAAATAAGTTTATCAAAAGCAAGCTAAATGGCTGGGGGTTTTTTACCTCCAGCCTTTTTGCGCTGTAATAAGTCAAAGAATTTTATTTTAAGATTATCAATAAGAAGTAATAAAGAAATAGTATATTTATTAAGCCTAATCAATTGATATTTATAGATATTTTCGATGAGGTGTCAGGCGTTATTATTTAAAGGTAGTACCCCCTGATGAATATTTAATCATGCTAAAATAGCAGATAAGCAAGTTGAGGAACTAATGGTTTACTCTTATACCGAGAAAAAACGAATTCGTAAGAATTTTGGTAAGCGTCCACAAGTCTTGGATATACCGTATCTTCTTTCTATTCAACTTGATTCGTTCCAGAAATTTATTGAGCAAGACCCGGAAGGTCAATATGGTCTAGAAGCCGCTTTTCGTTCAATATTTCCGATAAAAAGTTATAGTGGTAACGCTGAGTTACAATACGTGAGCTTTAAAATGGGCGAACCTGTGTTTGATGTTAAAGAATGTCAAATTAGAGGGATCACTTACTCAGCACCGTTGCGCGTAAAATTACGTTTAGTTATTTATGATAAAGATGCGCCAGAAGGAACAGTAAAAGATATTAAAGAGCAAGACGTCTACATGGGCGAAATTCCTTTAATGACGGACAACGGAACATTTGTGATCAACGGTACAGAACGTGTAATCGTATCACAATTACATCGTAGTCCTGGTGTGTTCTTTGATAGTGATAAAGGTAAAACACACTCTTCTGGTAAAGTTTTATATAATGCTCGGATTATTCCTTATCGTGGCTCTTGGCTTGATTTCGAATTTGATCCAAAAGATAATCTTTTTGCTCGTATTGACCGTCGTCGTAAACTACCAGCAACAATCATTCTACGTGCGTTAGGTTATGAAACTGAAGAAATTTTAGATATATTCTTTGAAAAGACCATTTTTGAAGTTGGCAAATCAAAATTAAAAATGGATCTTGTTCCGGAGCGTTTACGTGGTGAAACAGCGCTATTTGATATTGAATCTAAAGGCAAAGTTTATGCTGAAAAAGGTCGTCGAATCACTGCGCGCCATATCCGTGAACTGGAAAAAGACAAAGTTACTAAAATTGATGTACCTGTTGAATATATCGTTAATAAAGTTCTGGCAAAAAATTATGTCAATGAAGCAACGGGCGAAATTATTGCCGCTGCTAATACACCAATTTCATTAGAACTATTATTGGAATTAACCAACGCAGGTCATAAGAAAATTGAAACCTTATTCACTAATGACTTAGATCATGGTCCATTCATTTCTGAAACATTGAATGTCGATTCAACTCGTGATCGTTTAGGTGCATTAGTTGAAATTTATCGAATGATGCGTCCGGGCGAGCCACCAACAAAAGAGGCTGCCGAAGCGTTATTTGACAACTTATTCTTCTCTGACGAGCGTTATGATCTCTCTGCTGTTGGACGAATGAAGTTCAACCGTTCTTTAGGGCGTGACGATATTGAAGGCGAAAGCGTCTTAACGAAAGGCGATATCGTTGATGTTATGAAAAAACTTATCGCTATCCGTAATGGTCATGGCGAAGTGGATGATATCGACCATTTAGGTAATCGTCGTATTCGTAGCGTTGGGGAAATGGCAGAAAACCAATTCCGTATTGGTTTAGTTCGTGTAGAACGAGCTGTGAAAGAGCGTCTATCTTTAGGCGATCTTGATTCATTAATGCCACAAGATATGATTAATGCTAAACCAATCTCAGCGGCAATCCGTGAGTTCTTTGGTTCTAGCCAGTTATCACAGTTTATGGATCAAAACAATCCATTATCTGAAATAACACATAAACGTCGTATTTCGGCGTTAGGTCCGGGTGGTTTAACTCGTGAACGTGCAGGCTTTGAGGTGCGTGACGTACATCCAACTCATTATGGTCGTGTATGTCCGATTGAAACGCCGGAAGGTCCAAACATCGGTTTGATTAACTCATTAGCGGTTTATTCACGTACCAATGAATACGGATTCTTAGAAACGCCATACCGCCGAGTGATTGACGGTATTGTAACTGATGAAATTAACTATTTATCAGCAATTGACGAAAGTGAATTTGTTATCGCACAGGCTAACTCAAACCTTGATGACAATGGTCGCTTTAAAGAAGATTTAGTGACTTGCCGTTTAAATGGTGAATCTGGTTTATACAGCCCGGAACAAGTTCATTATATGGACGTATCAACACAACAAATCGTTTCTGTTGGTGCTTCATTAATCCCATTCCTTGAGCACGATGATGCGAACCGTGCCTTGATGGGTGCGAACATGCAACGTCAAGCTGTACCGACGTTAAAAGCAGAAAAACCATTTGTTGGTACTGGTATGGAACGTGCGGTTGCGGTTGACTCAGGTGTAACAGCGGTTGCTCGTCGTGGCGGTACAGTACAATATGTTGATGCTTCACGTATTGTTATTAACGTTAACGATGATGAAATGTATGCCGGTGAAACAGGTATTGATATTTACAACTTAACTAAATATACCCGTTCTAACCAAAATACTTGTATTAACCAAATTCCATGCGTGGAATTAGGCGAAAAAGTTGAACGTGGCGATGTACTTGCAGACGGTCCATCAACCGATTTAGGTGAGTTAGCACTTGGTCAAAATATGCGCGTGGCATTTATGCCATGGAATGGTTATAACTTCGAGGATTCTATTTTAGTTTCTGAAAAAGTGGTACAAGATGACCGTTTTACATCGATTCATATTCAAGAGTTATCTTGTGTATCTCGTGACACTAAATTAGGTGCGGAAGAGATTACTGCCGATATTCCTAATGTGGGTGAAGCAGCACTATCTAAATTAGATGAATCCGGTATTGTTTATATCGGTGCTGAAGTGAAAGGTGGTGATATTCTGGTTGGTAAAGTAACGCCTAAAGGCGAAACGCAATTAACACCAGAAGAGAAATTACTACGTGCTATTTTCGGTGAAAAAGCATCTGATGTTAAAGATACTTCATTACGTGTACCAAACGGTGTTTCCGGTACGGTTATTGATGTTCAAGTCTTCACTCGCGATGGTGTACAAAAAGATAAACGTGCACTTGAAATTGAAGATATGCAACTTAAACAAGCACGAAAAGATCTGACTGAAGAGCTTAAGATCTTAGAAGCAGCATTATTTGCTCGTATTCGTGATGTGTTAATTTCAGGTGGAATTAAGGCAGAAAAATTAGATGCACTACCACGTGAAAAATGGCTAACAATTGGTATCTCAAACGAAAGCAAGCAAGAGCAATTAGAGCAACTTGCTGAGCAGCACGAAGAGATCAAAGCTGAGTTTAACAAGAAACTTGAAGCTAAGCGCATGAAGATCACACAAGGTGATGATCTACAACCTGGTGTGCTTAAAATTGTTAAAGTTTACTTAGCGGTTAAACGCCAAATCCAACCGGGTGATAAAATGGCGGGTCGTCATGGTAACAAAGGGGTTATTTCGAAAATTAACCCAATTGAAGATATGCCATATGATGACAAAGGCCGTCCAGTTGATATCGTGTTAAACCCACTAGGGGTTCCGTCTCGTATGAATATTGGACAGATCCTGGAAACTCACTTAGGTATGGCTGCTAAAGGTATTGGTCAAAAAATTGATACCATGCTAAAAGAGCAACAAGAGTTAGCTAAGTTACGTGAATTTATCCAAAAAGCTTATGATCTTGGTCTAGGTGCGGCACAAAAAGTCAATGTAGCTGAATTTACCGATCAAGAAGTGATGACTTTAGCACAAAACTTACGTAATGGTATGCCACTTGCTACACCAGTGTTTGACGGTGCAAAAGAGCAAGAAATCAAGTCATTACTTGAGCTGGGTGATTTACCAACTTCAGGTCAAATTACATTGTATGATGGCCGTACTGGTGAACAATTTGAACGCCCGGTTACCGTTGGTTACATGTACATGCTTAAGTTGAATCACTTAGTTGATGACAAAATGCATGCTCGTTCTACTGGTTCATATAGTCTTGTTACTCAACAACCATTGGGCGGTAAAGCTCAATTTGGTGGACAACGTTTCGGTGAGATGGAAGTGTGGGCACTTGAAGCATATGGTGCAGCTTACACCTTACAAGAAATGTTAACTGTTAAGTCAGATGACGTGAACGGTCGTACTAAGATGTATAAAAATATTGTAGATGGTGATCATCGTATGGAACCTGCGATCCCAGAATCGTTTAATGTATTATTAAAAGAGATTCGTTCGTTAGGTATTAATATCGAGTTAGACGAAGAGTAATCTTCGCTAACTTAAATGATTTCTATTTATAGGGATAACTTATTAGCAATAATAAGTTATCTAATTGGTTTAACTCCATAGGAGTCAATTGTGAAAGACTTACTAAAGTTTCTAAAAGCACAAACAAAAACAGAAGATTTTGATGCTATCAAGATAGGCCTTGCCTCTCCTGATATGATCCGTTCATGGTCTTTTGGTGAAGTGAAAAAACCTGAAACAATCAACTATCGTACGTTCAAACCGGAACGTGACGGATTGTTTTGTGCACGTATTTTTGGACCAGTAAAAGATTATGAATGTTTATGTGGAAAATATAAACGTTTAAAACACCGTGGTGTGATCTGTGAAAAATGTGGTGTTGAAGTTACTCAAGCCAAAGTACGTCGTGAGCGTATGGGGCATATTGAACTTGCATCGCCAACTGCACATATTTGGTTTTTAAAATCATTACCATCACGTATTGGTCTTTTATTAGATATGCCACTTCGTGATATTGAACGTGTGCTTTATTTTGAATCATTTATGGTTCTTGACGGCGGAATGACAAACTTAGAACGCGGTCAAATTTTAACAGAAGAACAGTATTTAGATGCGTTAGAAGAGTTTGGTGATGAATTCGATGCTCGTATGGGTGCCGAAGCAATTCAAGAATTATTACGTAATATCGATGTGCAAGCTGAATGTGAAGCACTACGTGATGAGCTTGCAACTACCAATTCTGAAACTAAACGTAAAAAACTGACTAAACGTATTAAGATTATTGAAGCATTCATTCAATCAGAAAATAAACCGGAATGGATGATCTTAAACGTATTACCTGTGTTGCCACCTGATTTACGTCCATTAGTACCACTAGACGGCGGACGTTTTGCAACATCAGATTTGAACGATCTATATCGTCGTGTGATTAACCGTAATAACCGTTTAAAACGTTTATTAGATTTGGCGGCGCCGGATATTATCGTACGTAACGAAAAACGTATGTTACAAGAATCTGTTGACGCATTACTTGATAATGGTCGTCGTGGTCGTGCAATTACCGGTTCTAACAAACGTCCATTAAAATCACTTGCCGATATGATTAAAGGTAAGCAAGGTCGTTTCCGTCAAAACTTATTAGGTAAACGTGTTGACTACTCAGGTCGTTCAGTAATCACTGTAGGTCCATACTTACGATTACATCAATGTGGTTTACCGAAGAAAATGGCACTTGAATTATTCAAACCATTTATTTACGGTAAATTAGAGCGTCGTGGTTATGCAACTACCATTAAAGCAGCCAAGAAAATGGTTGAACGTGAAGATGCAATTGTTTGGGATATCTTAGATGAAGTTATCCGTGAACATCCGGTATTACTAAACCGTGCACCAACACTTCACCGATTAGGTATTCAAGCGTTTGAACCTATCTTGATTGAAGGTAAAGCGATTCAGTTACATCCATTGGTTTGTGCGGCATTCAATGCTGACTTCGATGGTGACCAAATGGCGGTGCATGTTCCATTGACGTTAGAAGCGCAATTAGAAGCGCGTGCGTTGATGATGTCAACTAACAATATTCTTTCACCTGCGAGTGGTGAGCCTATCATCGTTCCTTCTCAGGACGTGGTATTAGGTCTTTACTATATGACTCGTGATAAAATTAATGCTAAAGGTGAAGGCATGGTATTAACCGGACCTAAAGAAGCAGAAAAACTGTATCGTTTAGGTTTAGTTGAATTACATGCAAAAGTTAAAGTACGTATCACTGAAAGTCATCGTAATAGCGTTGGCGAATGGGAAGATACAACATCAGTTATTGATACCACTGTTGGCCGTGCTATTTTATGGTTAATTATGCCTAAAGGTATGAGTTTTTCAGTTATCAATCAGCCATTAGGTAAAAAAGCGATTTCACGTATTTTAAATATCTGTTATCGCCAACTAGGCATGAAAGAAACCGTTATTTTAGCTGACCAAGTGATGTACACAGGATTTGCTTATGCAGCACGTTCAGGTGTATCGGTTGGTATTGATGATATGGAAATTCCGGCGAAGAAATTACAAATCATCAATGAAGCTGAAATTGAAGTTGCTGAAATTCAAGAGCAATTCCAATCAGGTTTAGTTACCGCTGGCGAACGCTATAACAAAGTTATCGATATCTGGGCGGCAGCCAATGAACGTGTTGCTAAAGCCATGATGGATAACTTATCAACGGAAAAAGTGATTAACCGTGAAGGTAAAGAAGAAGTTCAATCTTCTTTCAACAGCATCTATATGATGGCCGACTCAGGTGCTCGGGGTTCTGCGGCGCAGATTCGTCAGTTAGCTGGTATGCGTGGCTTGATGGCAAAACCGGATGGTTCTATCATCGAAACACCAATTACAGCAAACTTCCGTGAAGGGTTAAACGTACTACAGTACTTTATTTCTACCCATGGTGCACGTAAAGGTCTTGCTGATACGGCGTTAAAAACTGCGAACTCAGGTTACTTAACTCGTCGTTTAGTTGATGTGGCACAAGATTTAGTTGTTATCGAAGATGACTGTGGCACATTAGAAGGCGTAGTAATGACACCAGTTATCGAAGGTGGAGATGTTAAAGAGCCACTTCGTGAACGTGTTTTAGGTCGTGTAGCAGCTGAAGATGTATTAAAACCGGGTAGTGCAGATATCTTAATTCCACGTAACACATTACTTGATGAAAGTTATTGTGATTTACTGGAAGCAGAATCTGTTGATAGCGTAAAAGTTCGCTCTGTGGTTTCGTGTGATACTGATTTTGGTGTGTGTGCGAAATGTTATGGTCGTGACTTAGCCCGTGGTCACCTGGTAAATAAAGGTGAAGCAATCGGTGTTATCGCTGCTCAGTCAATCGGTGAGCCAGGTACACAGTTAACCATGCGTACGTTCCACATTGGTGGTGCGGCATCACGTGCGGCAGCAGAATCTAGTGTTCAGGTTAAAAATAAAGGTAGCATTAAATTAACCAATGCTAAATTTGTGACTAACCCGGATAAGAAACTGGTTATTACTTCTCGTAATGCTGAGTTAACCATTATTGATGATTTAGGTCGAATGAAAGAGACTTACAAAGTTCCTTATGGTTCGATTTTAACTAAAGGTAATGGCGCTGCGGTTGATGCGGGTGAAACAGTTGCAAACTGGGATCCGCATACAATGCCTGTTATCTCTGAAGCGAAAGGCTTTGTTAAATTTGTTGATATGGTTGATGGTCAAACTATTACCCGTCAAACCGACGAATTAACCGGGCTTTCATCTATTGTGATTTTAGATGTAGCAGAAAGAACAGGTGTCGGTAAAGATTTACGTCCAGCAATCAAAATTGTTGATGCTAAAGGTAAAGATATCTATGTTGCCGGCACTGAAATGCTTGCGCAATACTTCTTACCGGGTAAAGCATTAGTGCAGTTAGAAGACGGCGCTGAAATCAATGTCGGTGATACCCTTGCTCGTATTCCACAAGCATCGGTTGGTACTAAAGATATTACCGGTGGTTTACCACGTGTTGCTGACTTATTTGAAGCACGTAAACCAAAAGAACCGGCAATTCTTGCTGAAATCGACGGTATTATCTCGTTCGGTAAAGAGACCAAAGGTAAACGTCGCTTAATTATCACGCCATTAGATGGTAGTGAGCCGTATGAAGAGATGATTCCAAAATGGCGTCAACTTAACGTATTTGAAGGCGAACAAGTTGGCCGTGGTGATGTGATTTCTGACGGTCCTGAATCAGCGCATGATATTTTACGCTTACGTGGTGTAAATGCGGTGACACGTTACATCGTTAACGAAGTTCAAGAAGTTTATCGCCTACAAGGTGTAAAAATCAATGATAAACACATTGAAGTTATTGTTCGTCAGATGTTACGTAAAGCGACAGTTATTCATCCGGGCGGTTCTCGTCTACTTGACGGTGAACAACTTGAAGTTTCACGCTTGAAGATTATCAATCGTGAACTTGAAGCGCAAGGTAAAGAGCCTATTGTTTATTTACACGATCTGCTTGGTATTACTAAAGCATCGTTAACAACTGAATCGTTTATTTCTGCGGCATCGTTCCAAGAAACGACTCGCGTATTAACCGAAGCAGCTGTTGCAGGTAAAAACGACGAATTACGTGGCTTGAAAGAAAACGTCATTGTTGGTCGATTGATTCCTGCTGGTACAGGTTATGCTTACCATAAAGAACGTTTACGTAAACGTGCAGTACCTGCAAGCGATGAAATTCAAACAACTGTTTCTGCTGAAGAAGCAAGCGCTAACTTAGCTGAATTACTTAATTCTGCAGAAGAAAACCAATAGTCAGTAAGACTAAGTTATTAAAATAGCACGTGTAAGCACGTGCTATTTTTTTATCTCTATAATAAAAAAAAGGAGTTTTAATATGTATATTGTCATGAATCGCTTTAAAGTAAAACGAGGTAGCGAAGATACTTTTATTGAAATATGGCGTAACCGTGATAGCCATTTAAAAGAGATGAAAGGATTTAATCGTTTTTATTTTTTAAAAGGGAAAACTGACGAAAATTATACGTTATTTTCATCATTTGCCGAGTGGGAATCGAAAGCCGATTTCGAAGCTTGGGTGAATTCTGAACAATTCAAACATACACATCGTAATACTGGCAATAGACCAAACAATAATGATATCTATTATGAGCCAGCGCAATTAGAATGCTTTGAAAGTGTATTGTAATTAATTTCAAATAGAACGCCGCTTATTTTTGTGAATTTATAAAATCGACATTAATCATAATTAATCGTCATTTTGTGATCTACAATACAAAATAAGCGGCTTATTTTTATGAGTAAATTAGCAATATAAATAGCATGCAATGTAAAAATGGATATAATATGAAATAAATTATCCTAAACTAAATGGATTTAGCTGACATTAGCTTGCAACATAACCGATTACGTATTGGTTAGACTATCTATTATTAACATACATATTTTAATTTTACCGAGTTAATTCTTCTTTTTTTGAAATAGGGTAAATAAATTTGTTGATGAAATTTGAATTCAAGTGATAACTGAGTGTTTATTAATTACGTACGTAGATAGCTTATTTTATTTCTATTTTTGATGTATTCATTTGTTAAGCTATCCATAAATTCAACTATTTATAGGAATCTACAATGAAATCAAAATTATTATTAGTTGTTTTGGTGTTAGTTATTATTGCGGCATTTTTCTGCTTTAGCCGTTACAACGGTATCCAAACCCGTGACGAAGGCGTGGCTGCTGCGTGGTCAGAAGTCGTTAACCAATATAAACGTCGGGCAGATTTAACCCCAAATTTAGTTAATGCGGTTAAAGGTTATACTACACACGAAAAAGAAGTGTTAACTCAAGTGACCGAAGCAAGAAGTAAAGTTGGCTCAATTCAAATCAATGCTGATCAGCTAACCGATCCGGCTTTATTTGCCAAATTCCAACAAGCACAATCTGAATTAAGCACTGCTTTAAGCCACTTAATTGCTGTCAGTGAAAACTATCCTGATCTTAAAGCCAGTTCACTTTTTCAGGATCTGATGAGCCAGCTAGAAGGCACCGAAAATCGCATTGCTGTTGCCCGTGGACGATATATACAAGCAGTACAATCATTTAATATCTATATCCGCCAAATACCGAATAACTGGATAGCAGGCTTTTTAGGTACCGGGCCAAAACAACAATTTACGGTTGATAATGAAAAGGAAATTTCAAATGCACCCGCAGTTAACTTTCAATAATCAAGATTGTCAAAAAATATTGAGCGTTGAGTTTGCTGTGAATCATCAGTTGGTTTAGCTATCAATCAACTGAAATTCTCTTCCTTTAAAATCGAGTTATCGTTATGACCATACGTTAACTCGATCACATAGATATACTTCACAATAATGCTCTATTGAGTTTCCCCAATACAAAATAAATCGTGCCAAATTTCCATGACGGCAAAACTTGATAAAAAAAGCAGATGTTAATAGCAAAATTGTTATCTGGCTATATAATAGTCATTTCTATCAATTGATGTCTTGTATAACTTAAACCTGAAATAAATAGAGTCGATTAGCTTTTGATATGCGCTTTTGAAAAGTCATAATATTATTCTATAGCAGGTCATTTTGGACAAAATGTAATGAAAAGATATGTTTTATTGAGTATGTTGTTAATGTTGAGTTGGTTTAGTTATGGTTTGACTGAAATTCCTGCGTTTAATAGCCATATTATCGATACAACCAATACCTTAAGTGCATCGCAAGTCAATTCTTTAGAATCGAGCCTAATTCAATTTGAACACTCTAGGACTGATGGCGCACAAATAGCCGTTTTGATGATCGCAAAACTCGACAATGAAACCATAGAACAGTATGCGCAGAGAGTTTTTAACCAATGGAAAATTGGTAAAAAAGATCTGGATAATGGCATTTTATTGTTAGTGGCAAAAGATGACCGACAGATGCGTATTGAAGTGGGGTATGGGCTTGAAGGCATTGTTACCGATTTAGTCGCTAGTCACATCATTCGGGAACAGTTAGCCCCACAATTTAAGCAAAATAACTATTATCAGGGCATTGATGATGCAGTGTCGGTATTAAAAAGTGCCATAATTGGTAATAATATTTATTTAGAGAATCAAACCCAGGATAATCAGACAATTGGCTTGAGTGAAATGTTAGATATGTTGTTTCACTGGATCGCTCAATTAAGTTGGAAAGTGTGTTCTTTTCTTGTGTGTTTAGCCTTAACGGTTAAATTCGAAAAAAATATATTTAAACGCATTATTATCACATCACTATCAAATAGCTTGTTTATCCTTTTTGTAACTTGGTGTGTTGACGGTTTTAGTGACTTAGATCTGACCGATGTCGTTTTTATTTTTGTTATAAACTATGTGTTTGCTAACTTGTTAATCATCGCTATATTTATCGCTATCAGTTGTAAAAACGGCACTATAAATTATGTGTTTGCTAACTTGTTATTTACCGCTATCAGTCGTAAAAACGGTACTATAGAAAGTCATAGCGAGAGTGACAGTAGCAGTCGATCTTCATCTGGTGATTCGAGTAGAAATTCCCAAGATGGAGGTGGCGGCCGCAGTGGCGGTGGCGGTGCATCCGGTCGTTGGTAATGAGATGAACAAAGATCATACTTATTAAGTTTTAATAGTAAGATTGTGATTTGGCTATATAATAGTTTTAGTTAACCAACGATATCTTGTCTCAACGCTTTATAAAATGGATCGCAATTAACTGTTTGTTGTAAAACAGAAAAAGTAAAATTTTATTTAGCGTTGTTAATCATAAGGCAAAAAATACCATGAAAAGATATTTTCTAAGTAGTTTATTGTTAATATTCAGTTGGTTTTGTTATGGGCTAACCGACATCCCGGAATTTGCACACCGTGTTATCGACACGACTCATACTTTAACCGATTCTCAAAAAGAGTCATTAGAATCAAGTCTAATTGACTTTGAAAAACCTCGAACCGATGGCGCCCAAATAGTGGTTTTAATGATTGCCAAACTGGATAATGAAACGGTAGAACAATACGCAGATAGAGTCTTTATTCAATGGAAAATCGGTCGAAAAGGACAAGACAATGGTATTTTATTACTTATTGTAAAAGATGATAAACGTATGCGAATTGAGGTTGGCTATGGGCTTGAAGGAACTATTACTGACTTATTTGCCAGTAAAATTATTCGTGAACAATTAGCGCCACAATTTCGGCAAAATAACTATTATCAAGGTATTAATAATGCCTTATCTGTGCTGAAACAAGAAATCGATAATCCTTCCCCGAAAAGTGAAGATAACGAACAAGGCTCTAACCTTAACATTGGATGGTTATTTACAGAAAACTTTGCTTATTATGCACTGGTGTCATTTTTTATTTGTCTTATACTTGCTAACTTATTTTATCGTAAAGATAAAACCAAACAATGTTTATGTGCAAGTTTATTTAATGCACTATCTGTTGGTGGACTCACCTTTTGGCATGTGCGCAATCTACATATTATAATAGTATATATCATGTTTGTGGTATTTATTTTGAGTGCCATTGCTAGCCACTATGTAATTCGCAGAGCTGGCAGAAGAAGAGGGCGAAGAAATAATCGCGGAAGAAGTGACTATTTTGGTGGTTCTAGCGGAGGCGACAGAAGCAGTGGAGGCGGCAGAAGAGGCGGCGGAGGCGGCGGCTTTAGTGGCGGCGGTGGTGGCCGCAGTGGTGGCGGTGGCGCTTCCAGTAGCTGGTAAATGGGATAAAAAAATAAGGCGCTAGATGCGCCTTAATTATATCGATTAATGGTAGTTTATTTTTTACCATCCTTCCCTATTTAAAAATTTAGCCACAACATATCTCGCTGCAATCAGCGATAACATTTTCTGATTTATGTAGCCTTTAATTTTGGTTAAAACAGTGTTGATATGCCCATTGATTCATCGTCTTTTTTAGAAAAATCGTGTTAATTTTTATGATCTAACTCACAAAATTAACAATCATTTATTTATCAAAATTGACCTATCAAGCAAGATTAAGTCTGCTTGTCCCACGATAGAACCCCCATAATAAAAAATTTCCTATTGTTGAAGGAAAAACTCTCTATCCACATTGCTTATGGTTTGATTTAGGCTTTATTCATTCTCAAAACAGACAATGCTAGTGGTTATGACTCAAATAAAATTTCGCATGATCGAAGATGATCTGACGCTTGAAGAGGTGACAGAAAACACAATCAACATTATTAATACTTGGTTAGCTGAGCATCAAATTGTACAAAATGAGGTGCAAAAATTGATGCTCTATTCCCATATTAAATCCATGGTTCAACGGGCTAAAACTTTAGAACAATTACCTGAACTCGATCTCACTTTATTTGACCAACTATCTGAAGAGTCCTTAGCGTTAGCGCAAAAAACAGTAAATTTATTCGATAATTTACCAATAGAAGAAGCATATTTATTGGCTATTCACTATGACGTAGCCAAAGCAAATGAATCGATAAACAAAAATTAAAAAATAAATGGAAAGGAGAAACATTATGGCTCAAGTGATCATTGTAATAGGCGATCGAATGGGAAAAGGACAAAAAATTGCCCAAGGCATTAATTCGGTAGAAGGCTGTCAAGCAATTGTGATCCCCGGTATGGCAGCCGATATGAAATTGGGAGATGTGATGAATCAAGAAAATGCCGATTTAGGTCTTTCATTTTGTGGTAGTGGTGGGGCAGGCGCAATTACCGCCCAAAATAAATATGGTTATACCCAACGTCATGGAATGCGTTCGATTGAAGAAGGAGAAACGGCAATCAATGATGGCTGTAAAGTGCTGGGTTTTGGTTTTATGGATACCGAAGAATTAGGGCAACGTATCGCCAAAGCATTTTTGAAAAAAAATCCTCGTGAGTAAAAGGGCGCATCAGCATGAAACAAAATCAACAGCAAATAGTAAGAGTAAGTGGTCAAGGTGATTCTAAGCAACGTGCATTTGCTAATGCATTAAGTCAGGTACAAAAACAGGTGCTTAAAAATTCATCCAATATGATGTTGCGTATAGAGCCGCTGAATATTCAAATCGTATCAGCAATAAAGAAGATCACCACAGAACGATTTTTATTTATCTTTTTACCCAGAAAAAAGGCCATTTATGACATTACACTCGATGTGGCTGTTGATGTTTGTTTTGTTGATTTAAGTCATATTGAATTTACTTCTCAATAACAAAAAAGGAAAGTTATGGAAATTCTCATCATTGCATTTAAGTCAATCATTATTGGTGGACTTTGTGGTTTAGGGGTTGGAGCCGGGGCGGCAAGGATGTTTCACGCCCCAACTTATCAAGGTATGGGGGCATTTCGGACATTGGGTGAGCTCAACGCTTGTGAAGGCGATCCGGCTGCGCACTTTTCATTTGGTTTAGGGTTCTTTTTTAATGCCTGGGCATCATCCGTTGCCGCAGGTTCGTTTACCCAAGATGTTGATCATCGCATTATTCCAAACTGGGGCGCCGCTTTATTGATGATTAAAAATCGTAATCTTGGCGAAACGTTGCATGATCCTAAAAAAATGGCCATTGCCTGCGCAATCATCGGCATGATAGTGGTGCTGTTTTTAAATACAACAACATCGGTTATTCCCGATTCGTTAAAGATAACTGCCACAAAAGTTCTTGTGCCTGCTGCCAATTTGCTAGTCGCAACAGTGATGCCGGTTATTTTCTGGCTGGCAGCTTTAGATGCAGGGCGACGTAGTGGATTTTGGGGAACATTATTTGGTGGTCTGGCGCAGTTAATTATGGGCAATGCCGTTCCCGGTCTGGTGTTAGGCATACTTATCGGTAAAGGTGTCGATGATAGTGGTTGGAATCGAATGATGAAAATTATGTTAATTGCTGTCATTTTGCTATTTGTGATGAGTGGCTACTTCCGGGGCTTTGATATGAAGATGATAAACGCATTTAGCGACGGTTTATCTTATTGGTTTAAATAATATAGGAAATGATTATGAATACACAAACAGCACTAAATAAAAGTTTCTGGTATGCCGATTGGTCGTTTCCTATTCTTTGTGGATTATTATCCGCCGGAATTTTTGCCGGGACACATACCTTTTATGTTTATGGTATCGGCGCTTTTAACGAAATTGCCTTTGTTGCCATGCTCAAATCGGGTATGAGCACCGGGGATTATGGTGCAGTGGCCGCATTTGGGGCAAGTTTTTTATTTGCTCGTGTGATTGAAGGCTCTTTAGTTGGCATACTCGATATAGGTGGCGCTTTACAAACCGGTATTGGGCTTGGTGTACCCGCCTTATTATTGGCCGGTGGTTATACACTACCCATTGAAAACTTCTTTATCGCTTTAGTAACTGGCTTCGTGTTAGGCGCCTTAATTGGTTTAGTTATCATTTTGATCCGAAAATTCACCATTAACAGCGCTGGTGGTTCAACTTTTGGCGCTGATGTCATGATGGGGGCGGGTAATGCTTCGGGGCGTTTTTTAGGACCAATGATTATTTTATCTGCAATGGCTGCTTCTATTCCAATTGGCATAGGGTCTTTACTAGGCGCACTCATTTTCTATATTTGGAAAAAGCCAATTACTGGTGGCGCAATTTTAGGTGCGATGATTTTCGGTGGAATATTTCCTATTGTCTGATGTTAACTCTCCGCTGTCGTTGGTTAAATTACAGCGGATTTGGAACAACGTATGTATGATTTAATAATAAAAAATGCCAAACTCATTGATGAGACGTGTGTCGATATCGCTATAGAACAAGGTCAAATTGCTGAGATTGCAAATTCGATTTTAGCTCGATCAAAACGGGTGTTGGATCTACGCAATAAACACTATATCAGTGCCGGTTGGATCGATTCACATACGCATTGCTTTGCGCATTCACCTATCTATTACGACGAACCTGATGTAATTGGTATAAAAGCCGGCGTGACATCGGTCATTGATGCCGGGAGTGTCGGCGCGCTTGATGTGGCTGAATTTTATCAATTAGCCAGACAAGCACATACCCATGTTTACTCATTTTTGAATATATCCAAAATCGGCTTAATAACGCAAAGTGAACTTGCCAATATGGATAATATTGATGCGCTTTTATTTGAACAAGCATTAATAAAATATCCTGATTTTGTGGTCGGAATCAAAGTAAGGATGAGCCGAAGTGTGGTGGGTGAAAATGGTGTTGAGCCTTTAATTAAAGCCAAAAAGATCCAAAAAAAATGTGGCTTACCGTTGATGATTCATATTGGCAACAATCCCCCCGATCTGGATGAGATCGCCGATTTATTGACGGAAGGTGACATTATTACTCACTGTTTTAATGGTAAGCCTAATCAAATCCTTGATAAGAACAATAATTTACGGGATTCGATGAAATCCGCTATTAAACGTGGCGTGATTTTAGATATTGGTCATGGTGGCGAAAGTTTTAGTTTTGCCGTTGCTGAGCGGGCGAAAAGTTTAGGTATTTACCCTAATACCATAAGTTCAGATATCTATGCGAAAAATCGCTTACATGGCCCGGTATTGAGTTTGGCAAATATTATGACCAAATTTATCGCGCTAAATTACAGTAAAAAACGAATTATTGATAGTGTAACGGTAAATCCAGCGCAGATCTTACATCTCAAAAATAAAGGTCTTATCGCTGTGGGTTATGATGCTGATTTAACTATTTTTGATATTAAACAGCAACCAACCTCATTATCAGATGCACATGGTGAGGTACGACAAAGTCAAGAACAGTTTGTTCCGTTAGCTTCCATTGTTGCTGATGTTGCAAAAGATGATATACATATACAAATCACGCAAGAAGGTAGTAAAAATGAGCTTAGAATCTCCAGCTAAAAAAGATATTTATGGTCAATATCACTTAAAAAAAGTGATTAATGCTTCAGGACGTATGACAATATTGGGTGTTTCAACACCAAGGCCGGAAGTGGTCGAAACTGTCTCGCAAGGATTAAATGAATATTTTGAAATTAAAGATTTGATTGATAAAACAGGACAATATATTGCACGTTTACTCAATGTTGAAAATGCAGTTGTGGTATCTTGTGCGTCTGCCGGTATTGCACAGGCTGTTGCCGGTTTGATTGTGAAAGATGATCGTGATCTGTTATTTAATTTACATTCATCGATTAAAAATGTTCCTCGTGAAATCATTGTAGCAAAAGGGCATAACGTTAATTTTGGTGCACCGATTGGCACCATGGTTGCATTAGGTGGGGGAGTGGTCGTTGAAGCCGGTTATGCTAATGAGTGTGATGCTGACCATATTGCCTCACTGATTAATGTTAATACTGCTGCTATTTTATATGTTAAATCACATCACTGCGTCCAAAAAAGTATGCTGTCAGTTGCGCAGGCGGCAGCTGTAGCCCAAAAATATCAGATCCCTTTAATTGTTGATGCCGCAGCTGAGGAAGATTTAGTGACCTATTATCAGCAAGGCGCTGATATTGTGATTTATAGCGGAGCTAAAGCAATTGAGGGGCCAACTAGTGGATTGGCCATTGGTCGGCATCAAGCTATCGAATGGTTAAAGCGTCAGTCAGAAGGCATCGGCCGACCAATGAAAGTGGGTAAAGAAGGTATTTTGGGCTTAACTCGAGCCATTGAGCTTTATATTAACGACCCCAAACATGAAACCGGCCAACAAATGGTTAGCAAAATGCAGCCTTTTATTGAAAAACTCAATGCGCTTAATGGAATATCGGCCAAAGTGGTTTGGGATAGTGCCGGCCGGGATATTGCCAGAGCCGAAATCGCTTTTGATGCTAAAGTGATAGGCAAAACAGCAATTGAAATGGTTGATTTAATGAAACAAGGTGATATTGCCGTCTATTTCAGACAATACAAAGCCAATGAAGGCAAAGTTGATGCTGATGTAAGAAGTGTAACATCAGCGCAACTCGATACGATTTACCACAAAATTAAAAATATTATTCAAGGAGTAGAATAATGAAGCTAATGCCGAATTATTATCATGATCGAGTTTGTTTGAATGTGTTGGCTAATTCAATTGACAATGCTAAAGCTATTTATGAAGCAGCACAAACGCATGTAGTAGTTGGTATCTTATCTAAAAACTATAAAGATATCCAATCAGCGATCGATGATATGAAACAATATGCCAAAGCTATCGATAACGCGATTTCTATCGGCCTTGGTGCCGGTGATCCTAACCAATCAACCATGGTTTCACAACTATCAGCGGCGCTACAGCCCCAACATGTAAATCAAGTGTTTACAGGTGTGGCAACGAGTCGAGCATTATTAGGTCAACAGCAGACCGTGATTAATGGTTTAGTGTCGCCAACCGGTCAAGTCGGGCTGGTGAATATCGCAACCGGCCCATTAAGCTGCCACTCACCAGCGGCAATTGTGCCGGTTGAAACAGCGATTGCTTTATTAAAAGATATGGGCGGAAGCTCAATTAAATACTTTCCTATGGGAGGCTTAAAGCATCAGGATGAATTTGAATATGTGGCAAAATGTTGTGCTGAACATAATTTCTATCTTGAACCAACTGGCGGAATTGACTTAAACAATTATGAAGCGATCATGAAAATAGCATTAAATGCCGGCGTGAAAAAAATCATCCCGCATATTTATAGCGCAATTATCGACAAAACCACAGGTGCCACCCGTACCGATGATGTCAAACAACTGTTGGCGATGACGCAAAAATTAGTAGGATAGGTGATGACATCTAACATGATGTTTTCTTATCAACGATTAGTCTATTTGTTTGATACGATAAAAAATGAGACGCTACCTCAAAAAGAGTTAGCGAATCGTTTTTCGGTATCAACGCGTACTATTCGAACCGATATTGCAGCGCTTAATGATATATTAGCTAACTATGGTGCTCAAATTCAGTACACCAAAAATCTGGGTTATCAACTTGTTGTATCAGATCCTGTTTGTTATGCAACGCTGCCGATAGTGCCTTCAACAAAACAGCTACCACGTACCAGTAAAGAAAGATTTTCAGCCCTGCTTATTGCCTTTTTAACTCAACCTCACGCAGTAAAATTGGATGATATTGCAGATAAATGGTTTTTAAGCCGCAGCACGTTACAAAATGATATTCTTGAAATAAAACAGTATTTAGATAAGTATAATCTATCACTCGAAAATCGCCCGTATTACGGATTGCGTCTGGTTGGCGATGAGTCATCAATACGTGCATGTTTAACCGACATTATATGGCAACGCCATTTAGCGCAAGACCTCATCACTGTTGAAAGGCTTAAACAAACAATTTTAAATGATATTGATTTAAACTATCTGGAAAAAGTGTTACAAAATCAGTTTGAGCGTTTTGAATTAAAGTTAACGGCGGAAGGTCAGAGCTATTTACTCTATAGTTGTGCGGTATCGATAACTCGTATCACACAAATGCATGAGTTAATTGAATATCAGGTCGATAAGATTAATTCAACCGTGATTGGCGCAGCCAGAGAAATATCAGAAGAGTTCTCCCATTTTTTAGGCAACCCACTCGGTGAAGCGGAGTTTAATTATCTGTGTGTTCAAATTATTTCACGCACCATGACCGAATCACCCAATCAAGCCAAAAGTTTAGCGCTGGTTGAACATATCTTATCTTATATCAATGATTGTTATCACTATAATTTACGGGAAGACAACAAGTTACGGCAAGATCTCCTTATTCATATCTCCTCAATGTTATCAAGGATACAGTATCAAATAAGAGCGACCAATCCCTTATTGGATGAAATTAAACAATATTATCCTTTTGCTTATGATATTACGCTTTCAGCATTGGCAAATACTAAAAACTATACTCAAGCAAAAATGACCGAAGATGAAATAAGTTATCTAGCGGTACATATTGGCGTGGCTTTAGAGCGTAATTACAGTGCCGGGCATGCACGATTTGCGCAAATTTTGCTGGTCAGCGAGCTTGGTAATGCCACTTTGCGGATGATTGAATCAAAAATTAAGCGGGATTTTCCCCATATTCAAATTAGTCGCACGCTTTCATATCGTGCATATGAGCAACTGACAAAGGTAGAAGAAGACTTCGTTGTATCCACCGTTCGTTTGACCGAAAAAGATAAACCGATTGTTAAAATTGCGCCTTTCCCAACGGCTTACCAACTTGAACAGCTCGGGCGGTTGGCGATGATTGATCGCACTATGCCTTATATCATAGAGCGATTTTTCGATGAAAAATTCTTTTTTATTATCGATGAGCCAATGACACAAAAAACACTGTTTAACCAAGTCTGCGCAAAATTAGTTCAACAAGGGTATGTTGATAGCGATTTTTATCCGTCGGTTGTTGAACGTGAAAAAATTGTTTCAACTCTGTTGGGAGAAAACATCGCCATACCTCACTCAGTAGGATTACTGGCCAGAAAAACCGTTGTCACAACCATTTTGGCGCCACAAGGCATTGTCTGGAATAAAAACGAAGTAGCGCATGTCATTTTTTTATTGGCGATCAGCAAAGATGAGTATGAAGATGCGATGCGCATTTATAATCTATTTGTTAACTTTGTAAAAGAGAAAGCGACTAAGCGCTTGCTAGATAGCCAAAACTTTGACGATTTTACGGCAATCGTAAAAGATAGTTTTGGACGATTATCATAATAAATAGGCAAATTTAAAAAGTTTTATACTTAAACGTATATATTTTCTGAAAGTTCTTGACAAGCGCAAAATAGTCGTAAAAAAGTAAATATTAAGGTAATAATCAACAACTAAAACAAATTATATTATCGATGCCCATTGACGAAATCTTGATTTAAAGGTAAGATGCGCGCCTTACGGCATTGTGCAGATTTTAGCTGCACTAAACAAAATTTTAAGGTAGTATGCATATCTTATGCAAAATAAATTACCATTAACAATTGACCCTATCAAAGCGGCACAAAAAAGACTTGATTACGTTGGATATTATCCAATGCAAGCTATAACGCGCTTGGAGAGTCCAAAAAGTGATATCGAATGTCGTTTATCTTTTGGTTACGATGAACAAAAACTTTGCGTTATCACAATTGATGCAAAAATAACGTTAGAACAGATTTGTCAACGTTGTTTTAAGCCTTTTATCACAGAAGTTCATGTGATGAATAAATTTAGTCCTGTTAAGAGCGATGCTCAAGCAGAGACATTACCGGAACATTATGAACCTGTTCTTATGAACGAGTTTGGTGAAGTAGATATATTAGCGTTACTTGAGGACGAAATTATTCTCTCATTACCTATTGCGCCGGTACATGATAGTAAACACTGCGAAGTGTCAGAGGCAGATATGGTATTTGGTGAAATTCCAGCTGAGAATGAAAAACCAAATCCATTTGCAATTTTAGTTAGTTTAAAGAATAAGGGGTAAATCCATGGCTGTTCAACAGAATCGTAAAACTCGTGCAAAACGTGGTATGCGTCGTTCTCATGATGCATTAACTGTTGCTAATATCTCAGTTGATGAATCAGGTAAAACACATTTACGTCATCACGTAACCGCTGATGGTTATTATCGTGGTCGTAAAGTGATTTCTAAATAATTACTCAGTAATTAGAAATCCTCAGGTGACATTTTGGATAATCTAACCATTGCGTTAGATGCTATGAGCGGGGACTTCGGTCCTCGTGTTGTTGTTCCTGCTGCAATACAAGCATTAAATCGTTATCCAAATCTTTCTCTATTTCTGGTAGGTGATCTAACAGAAATCGGTCTTCTTTTGTCCAAAGAAAATTCAAAATTAATTGCCCAATATCAAGATGAAGGACGATTAACTTTGGTTAAATCCACCGCAGTTATCGCTAATGATATGAAACCATCTTATGCTATTCGCCACAGTGAAGGCTCTTCAATGAGAATTGCACTTGAACTGGTGAAAGATAATCAAGCGCAAGCATGCGTAAGTGCTGGTAATACAGGGGCATTAATGGGGCTATCTAAACTCTTATTACACTCCTTAACCGGCATTGATCGCCCGGCATTAGTTGCTACCATTCCTGCCTTAAATAATCAAAATACGGTAGTACTGGATTTAGGTGCAAATGCTGAGTGTGATAGTGATATGTTGGTGCAATTTGCCATAATGGGCGAAATCTTAGCAAAAACAGTACTTAACATTGAAAATCCACGGGTAGCACTACTCAATATTGGTGAAGAAGACATTAAAGGTTTGGATAAAATCCGTGCAGCTGCGTCCATTTTAAAATCAAATAATCAAATTAACTATATCGGTTACTTGGAAGGTAACGAGCTTTTAACCGGTAAAACTGATGTTCTGGTTTGTGACGGCTTTGTGGGGAATGTGACATTAAAAACGGTTGAAGGCTTAATTAAAATTTTTATGTCTTCTTGCAAATTATCATTTGGTCACAGCTCTTTTATCATGAAGTTATTAAGCAAGTGGTTACAAAGAAAGATCGCAAAAAATTTTGGTTATTTAGATCCCGGACGATATAATGGAGCCTGTTTGCTTGGTCTTCGAAGTATTGTGATTAAAAGTCACGGTAGTGCTAATCAAAAATCTTTTTTTGCAGCAATTGAACAAGCTATTTTGGCTATACAGACGAATATACCTGAGAAGATTGCAATCAGCCTTTCTTCTGCACTACCTAAGAGCGAATAATTAGATGTATACAAAGATATTAGGAACAGGAAGTTATCTTCCAAAACAGATTAGAACAAATGCCGATCTTGAAAAAATGGTTGATACCAGTGATGAATGGATTACAACCCGTACCGGCATTAAAGAAAGGCGTATTGCCGCACCCGATGAAACTGTCACCACCATGGCTTATCAAGCTGCAATCAATGCTATTGATATGGCTGATATCGATAAAAACGATATTGGTATGATTATTGTTGCAACAGCGACTTCAGTCAATGCTTTCCCTAGCGCCGCAACTGAATTGCAGGCTAAACTTGAAATTGGTGACGTGATTGCATTTGATGTATCAGCCGCTTGCTCGGGCTTTGTCTATGCACTTGATATTGCTGATAAATACATTAAAAGTGGCGCCATTAAATATGCATTAGTGGTGGGTTCAGATATGTTGACACGGGGTGTTGATCCAAAAGACCGTGGCACGATTATTATATTCGGTGACGGCGCCGGCGCAGTTGTGGTTGGTGCATCACAAGAACCCGGTATTATTGCTTCACATTTGCATGCCGACGGTCGTTATGGCGATTTGTTAAAATACCCGTATGTTGATCGCCGTGATATGAATGACCCTGTTTATATGACAATGCATGGTAATGAAGTGTTCAAAATTGCCGTTAAAGAGCTGTCTAACTTAGTTGATGAGCTATTGACTGAAAATGCCTTTAATAAAGCAGATTTAGATTGGCTGGTACCACACCAAGCTAACCTAAGAATTATTTCGGCAACCGCAAAACGTTTAGATATGGACATGAGCAAAGTGATTGTTACGCTTGATAAACAAGGCAATACTTCTGCTGCATCAGTACCTTGTGCTTTAGATGCCGGGGTGCGGGACGGACGTATTAAACGAGGTCAACTAATCTTATTAGAGGCTTTCGGTGGCGGCTTTGTTTGGGGCTCTGCGCTCGTTAGATTTTAAATACAAATTATTTTGAGTAATCAAGGATTTTAAAAATGACCAAATTTGCAATGGTATTTCCAGGACAAGGCTCACAATCTGTGGGTATGTTAAAAGATCTTGCGGACAATTACCCTATTGTAAAAGCAACTTTTGATGAAGCATCAGAAGTATTAGGCTATGATCTATGGGCACTTGTTCAAGACGGCCCGGCTGAAGAATTAAATAAGACATGGCAAACGCAACCTGCGTTACTTGCTTCGTCGGTTGCAATATATCGCGTATGGCAAAGCGTTAATGGCGCTCAACCGGAATTTATGGCCGGTCACAGTTTAGGTGAATATTCAGCCTTAGTTTGTGCAGGCGTGATTGATTTTAAAGATGCAATCGAATTAGTTGAGTTACGTGGAAAATTGATGCAAGAAGCTGTGCCAGCAGGTACAGGTGCTATGTATGCCATCATTGGTTTAGATAACGAATCAATCAGCAAAGCTTGTGAGCAAGCGGCTGAAGGTCAAATCGTTGCGCCAGTTAATTTTAATTCACCTGGGCAAGTGGTTATCGCTGGCAATAAAGAAGCGGTTGAACGGGCGGGCGCATTATGTAAACAAGCCGGAGCAAAACGCGCCTTACCTCTAGCGGTTAGCGTACCGTCACATTGTGCTTTAATGAAACCGGCAGCTGATAAATTAGCCACTGCATTGCAAAACATAACGTTTAATGCACCAAAATTTGCGGTAATTAACAATGTAGATGTTAAAGTGGAAAGTTCTGCTGAGCAGATTAAAGCAGCGTTAATTGCCCAACTTTACAGCCCGGTACGTTGGACTGAAACCGTTGAAATGATGGCAAAACAAGGCGTGACACTTTTAGTTGAAATGGGACCGGGTAAAGTATTAACTGGATTAACTAAACGTATTGTTGATTCACTATCAGCGTGTGCTGTTAATGATAAAGCATCATTAGATGCTGCAATTGAAAATACAAAATAGAAGATAAAAGAGGTAGCTATGAACCTATCAGGAAAAATTGCTTTAGTGACAGGTGCCAGTCGCGGAATTGGTAAAGCCATTGCAGAAAAGTTAGTCGCTTGTGGTGCAACAGTGATTGGTACAGCAACAACAGAAAAAGGTGCTGAGGCTATCAGCCAATATTTAGGCTCACATGGTAAAGGTTTTGCATTAAATGTGACTGATGAAGCATCAATTGAATCAGTTATCCAAGCAATTAAAACTGAATTTGGTGATATTGACATTTTAGTCAATAATGCAGGGATCACTCGTGATAATTTGTTAATGCGAATGAAACAAGACGAGTGGCAAGATATTTTAGATACTAATTTAACGTCTGTTTTCCGCTTATCTAAAGCATTAATGCGCACCATGATGAAAAAACGTTATGGCCGAATTATCACGATTGGATCGGTTGTCGGTACTATGGGTAATGCCGGTCAAGCCAATTATGCTGCTGCAAAAGCCGGTCTAATTGGTTTTAGTAAATCATTAGCTCGTGAAGTTGCTTCTCGTGGCATTACCGTTAATGTTGTTGCACCGGGCTTTATCGCAACGGATATGACTGAAGCATTAACTGATGAACAAAAAGCACAAACATTAGCTCAAGTTCCGGCTGGTCGTTTAGGTGAACCTGTTGAAATTGCTAATGCTGTGGCATTTTTAGCGTCAGACGAAGCTAGCTATATAACTGGCGAAACTTTACATGTCAATGGCGGCATGTATATGGTGTAATTGATTAGAATAGTGTAAAATAACCCCATATTTTGAGGTTTTGAACAAAAAATAAACAATTGGGTTGAAAAATGATTTGCATCTTTTTCAACATTTTATAAACTTACATTCACCGCCGCTTTTGGCGATATTTATAGGAAAAAAAGAGTATGAGCACTATCGAAGAGCGAGTTAAGAAAATTATTGTTGAGCAACTTGGTGTAAAAGAGGAAGAAGTAAGAAATGAATCTTCTTTTATTGAAGATCTTGGCGCTGACTCTCTTGATAACGTTGAACTAGTTATGGCTTTAGAAGAAGAATTTGATACTGAAATTCCTGATGAAGATGCTGAAAAAATCACAACTGTTCAATCAGCAATTGATTATATTACTGCAAATCAATAGGGTTAGCAGAATGTTCACAATAGGCGGTCACATGATCGCCTAGTTTATTTTATGCCTACATTTTTTCGCATAGCGAATGAGGCATAAAGTAAGCGTGAAACTTAACGTAAACTTTTAATGATTCAAATTTCATTTCAATCCTTTTCTGGAGGACAATGTGTCTAAACGCAGAGTTGTTGTTACTGGAATGGGCATGATATCTCCAGTAGGTAATACAGTTGAATCCACTTGGCAAGCGTTACTAGCAGGTCAAAGTGGAGTTGAGCTCATCGAACACTTTGATACAGCCCCATTTGCCACACGCTTCGCAGCGATGGTTAAAAACTTTAACGGCGAAGATTATAATATTACACGCAAAGATGCCCGTAAAATGGATTATTTTATCCAATATGGTATTGCTGCTGGTATGCAAGCAATGCAAGATGCCGGCATTGAAATAACGGAAGAAAATTCAGAACGTATTGGTTGTGCCATTGGTTCCGGTATTGGCGGTCTTGGGTTAATTGAAGAAAATCACAGTGCGCTAATTAATGGCGGTCCACGTAAAATTAGCCCGTTCTTTGTCCCTTCAACGATTGTTAATATGATCGCTGGTCACTTATCTATCATTTATGGATTAAAAGGACCAAGTATTACCATTGCAACAGCTTGTTCTTCCGGTGTTCATAATATTGGTCATGCTGCCCGAATGATAGCCTATGGTGATGCTGACGGAATGTTAGCTGGTGGCGGTGAAAAAGCCAGTACACCACTCGGTATTGGCGGTTTTGGTGCAGCTCGTGCATTATCGACTAATAATGACAATCCAAAAGGCGCAAGTCGCCCGTGGGATAAAGACCGTGACGGTTTTGTTCTTGGTGATGGTGCAGGGATCATGTTCTTAGAAGAGTATGAACATGCGAAAAAACGTGGTGCAAAAATTTATGCTGAAATTGTCGGTTTTGGTATGAGTGGCGATGCTTATCATATGACTTCACCGCCGGAAGATGGAAGTGGTGCAGCTTTAGCCATGAAATGTGCGATACGTGACGCAGGTATTACGCCGGAACAAGTCGGTTATATTAATGCGCACGGTACTTCAACACCTGCTGGTGATAAAGCTGAAACTCAAGCAGTAAAAAGTGTTTTCAAAGAAAACGCTAACAAAGTAATGGTGAGTTCAACTAAATCGATGATCGGGCATCTATTAGGTGCAGCCGGTGCCGTTGAATCAATCTTTACTGTACTTGCTTTACGTGATCAGGCTGTTCCACCGACAATTAATTTAGACAATCCTGATGAAGGATGCGATCTTGATTATGTCCCGCACACTGCTCGCCAAGTTAAAAATCTTGAATATGCGCTTTGCAATTCATTTGGTTTTGGTGGCACTAACGGTTCTGTACTATTCAAAAAAGTTTAAGACAGCTACTATTTTCCCGTCCCAGCTAGGTGACGGGAATCCTTTCCTATTTTCTATCAATTCTGAAAAAATATACTTATAAAATGTGGCATATCCCTCATTTTTTTAAAAATCCTGTGGATTATCAATAATAAAAGCGTATGTTGTAATGAATCATAGAGCATTACTATCTTTCGCCATTACCTAAAGATAATAGTTTTATTGATAAACAGATATTTATTTACCTTTGTTGGGAGCTGTTATTATGATCACAACTGCACTTTTTCCGAATCGTTATATCCAAGGTGACAATGCAATTGAACATTGTTTAGGTCAAGAGTTAGCCAGATTAGGCAAAAAAGCATTATTACTGCAAAGCCCATCGGCACATAAAAATCTATCTACAACAATTGAAAAATCTTTAGACGGTAATATCAAATTTGCCATTGATATATTTAATCGTGAATGTTGTGATGAAGAGATAGCTCGAATTTCAGCTTTAGTCGAAGCAAATGGAATTGATGTGATTGTTGGCATTGGTGGCGGAAAAGCTATCGATACCGCAAAAGCGGTGGCTGCGGAGTTGAATTATCCTTGCGTTGTGGTGCCAACGCTTGCCTCTACTGATGCGCCATGTAGTGCATTATCTGTTATTTATACCCCGAACGGCGAATTTAAACGTTATTTCATGTTGCCACGTAATCCTGATTTAGTCTTGGTTGATTCAAAGGTTATTGCTAAGGCGCCAGCTAGATTTTTAGTAGCCGGCATGGGAGATGCGCTTGCAACATGGTTTGAAGCAGAGGATTGCCGGCAATCAAAAGCCCCAAATATGACCGGCAGGCCGGGGCCAATTTCGGCATTCCAACTCGCCAAATTCTGTTTTGATATACTCCTTCAATATGGTGTTCAAGCTAAAATAGCTTGCGAACAAAAAGTGGTTACCCCTGCACTTGAACATGTTATTGAAGCTAACACGCTCTTGTCTGGGCTGGGCTTTGAAAGTGGTGGGCTATCGGCTGCCCATGCTATTCATAACGGTTTTACCGCATTAGAAGCAACCCATGAGTATTGGCACGGTGAAAAAGTGGCGTTTGGGACACTTGCAATGTTGATGTTAATTGATAGTGAACCTGATATGATTGAGACAGTTTACGCATTTTGTCAATCTGTTGGATTACCTACCACACTGGCACAAATTGGTTTAGCCGACGTGACTGATGAAGATTTAATGAAAGTTGCTGAGCTGGCTTGCGCTGAAGGTGAATCAATTCACAACTCATTGTCAGAAGTCACCCCTTATACGGTTTTCGCTGCAATAAAAGCGGCTAATGCGTATGGGCTGCGCCGTCAGTAAACGTTTTTTAAAATTTATGCTAATTTCGCTTAACTTCCGTAAGCCATATATTATGGGAGTTAAGTTTATCCCCTTTTGCCCCGTTCTTGGCAAAAGATAAAGAGAATAAGAATATTCATATTGCTTGTGTTATAATTCAAAACAATTTTTTAAGCATAATTATTTCTGGTAAATATGGCGGAACCTAAGTTTATTCATCTTCATTTACATAGCGATTTTTCAATGGTCGATGGCATTGCTAAAGTCGGTGCATTGGTAAATGAAGTGAGCAAGTTGCAAATGCCGGCTTTTGCAATTACTGACTTTACCAATCTTTGTGGGCTTGTAAAATTTTATGGCTCAGCAATGTCAAAAGGGATCAAACCAATTATTGGTGCTGATTTAGCTATTCGTAGCCCACAATTGTCAGATGATATTTATCGTTTAACGTTACTTGCAGCCAATAATGAGGGGTATCAAAATCTCACTTTGTTGATATCAAAAGCTTATCAACGAGGTTATATTGATGATATGCCTGTTGTGGATCAAGAATGGTTAACCACGCATAAAGAAGGTTTAATTATCCTGGCTGGACGAGAAAGTGATATTGGTATTGGCATTATCCGTGATAATCAAGCAATCATTGATAATGCCATGGATTATTATCAACAAACATTCCGTGACCATTTCTATTTTGAATTAGTTCGAACGAATCGAGCTAACGAAGAGTTATTTATTCATACTGTCGTTGAACTAGCTGAGCAGCATGATTTGCCAGTTGTTGCGAGCAATGATGTGCGGTTTTTAAAATCAACTGACTTTGAAGCGCATGAAATTCGTGTCGCCATTCATGACGGTAATACACTTGAAGATCCTAATAGACCCAAAAACTATTCGCCTGAACAATATCTACGCTCTGAACAAGAGATGTGCGAACTGTTTTCAGATATTCCGGAAGCACTGGAAAACAGTGTTGAAATCGCCAAGCGCTGTAATGTCACCATTCGACTAGGTGAGTACTTCTTACCGCAATTTCCAACCGGTGATATGTCCACTGAAGATTTTCTGGTGCATAAGTCCCGGGAAGGGTTAGAAGAACGGCTTGAATTTTTGTTTCCTGATCCGCAAGTAAGAAAGCAAAAACGACCTGAATACGATGAACGCTTAGAAACCGAATTAAATGTTATCAACCAAATGGGATTTCCGGGCTACTTTTTAATCGTCATGGAATTTATTCAGTGGTCAAAAGATAATGATATTCCGGTTGGCCCTGGACGGGGATCCGGCGCAGGCTCATTGGTTGCTTATGCGCTAAAAATCACCGATTTAGATCCACTTGCATTCGATTTGCTTTTCGAACGATTTTTAAATCCGGAACGTGTTTCCATGCCTGACTTTGATGTCGACTTTTGTATGGAAAAACGTGATTTGGTTATCGATCATGTGGCCGATATGTATGGCCGTGAGGCGGTATCGCAAATTATTACTTTCGGTACCATGGCGGCTAAAGCGGTTATTCGTGATGTTGGGCGAGTACTAGGGCACCCGTACGGTTTTGTTGACCGCATATCGAAACTGATTCCTTTAGATCCGGGGATGACACTGGCAAAAGCGTTTGAGGTCGAACCACAACTACAAGAATTATACGATAACAATGAAGAGATCAAATCATTAATCGATATTGCACGACAGTTAGAAGGGGTGACTCGCAACGCTGGTAAGCATGCTGGTGGGGTGGTGATTTCACCGACAAAAATTACTGATTTCTCACCAATTTATTGTGATCCGGAAGGTCATCATCCTGTTACCCAATTTGATAAAAATGATGTTGAATATGCTGGTTTAGTTAAATTTGACTTTTTAGGTTTGCGAACGTTAACCATTATTGATTGGGCAATTAAGATGATTAATCAGCGCCAATTAAGAGAAGGCAAACCACCGGTAGATATCACTCGTATAGCGTTAGACGATCAAGCCTCTTTTGATTTACTGTTAAAAGCTGAAACAACAGCAGTCTTCCAGCTTGAATCTCGAGGGATGAAAGATTTAATCAGACGTCTTAAACCCGACTGTTTCGAAGATATGATAGCGTTAGTTGCGTTATTTCGTCCCGGTCCTTTGCAGTCCGGTATGGTTGATAACTTTATTGACCGTAAACATGGACGGGAAGAGGTCTCATATCCGGATATAAATCATCAACACGAATCACTAAAACCTATTTTAGAGCCGACCTATGGCATTATTTTATACCAAGAACAGGTTATGCAAATTGCTCAAACCCTTTCCGGTTATACATTAGGTGGCGCTGATTTATTACGTCGTGCAATGGGTAAGAAAAAGCCCGAGGAGATGGCGAAACAGCGATCGGTATTTAAAGAAGGGGCAGAAAAACAAGGTGTGAATGGTGAACTTTCCATGCGCATCTTTGACTTAGTAGAAAAATTTGCCGGTTATGGTTTTAATAAATCCCACTCAGCGGCATATGCGCTGGTTTCTTACCAAACACTATGGCTAAAAACCCATTTCCCGGCGGAGTTTATGGCAGCAGTAATGACTGCTGATATGGATAACACCGATAAAATTGTTGGTTTAGTCGATGAATGTTTACGAATGGGGCTAAAAGTCAATCCACCGGATATCAACAGTGGGCTTTATCATTTTCACGTTAATGATAAAGGTGAAATTGTTTATGGTATCGGCGCGATAAAAGGGGTGGGTGAAGGACCGATTGAAGCCATTGTCGAAGCACGCAACAGTGGTGGTTATTTCAAAAATATTTTTGAACTTTGTGCACGAACAGATATGAAAAAGATTAATCGTCGTGTACTAGAAAAACTGACTATGGCGGGGGCGTTTGATAAATTAGGACCGCATCGTGCCGCAATACTGCACAGTATTAACGATGCAATGCAAGCGGCTGATCAATATACCAAAGCCCAAGATATTGGGCAGGAAGATATGTTTGGCGTTCTGGCTGAAGAGCCTGAACAAGTAGAACATGCTTATGCTGCTGTGCCGGAATTACCCGCCCAAGTATTACTTGATGGTGAGCGTGAGGCATTAGGTCTGTATTTGACCGGCCATCCGGTTACCCAATATTTGAAAGAGCTAAACCGTTATGCTGGTGGCGTGCGTATTAGCGAAGCTTCGCCAACCGGTTGGGGCAAAATGGCAACTTTTGCCGGTATTGTGGCTGATGCCCGAATCCGGATCACCAAAAAAGGGAATAAAATTGGTCTGTTTACCTTAGATGATCGCTCAGGCCGTATTGACGGCATGCTTTTTGCCGACTCTTTAGAAAAATTTGGACATCTGTTAGTCAAAGATAAAATCATCATTGTCACCGGACAAGTCAGTCATGATGATTTCAATGGCGGACTTAAAATGTCGGTCAGAGATATGGTTGATTTAAAAGATGCCAGAGCGAAATACGTTAAAGGTCTTGCTGTGACTTTAACCGAAAGTGAAGCAAACCGCCCGATGTTACAACGAATCCAACAAACGTTTGAACCATATCGCCATGGTAGTGTACCTGTAAACTTATATTATCATCGTGACGATTGTGTTGTGCGTATTCAATTTGGCACCACATGGCGAGTTGTACCGGAAGATGCGCTCATTGTAGAACTTAAAACTTTATTGGGTAATGATCGTATCGAATTTGAGTTTGAATAAATCGCCTTAAAAGAGTGTTTTAAAGAGCTTATTTTATGGTCTAGGTATTGAAAAAATGAAGCAACAACCACCATTTAAATATGGTGTAATGTTGAGTCAATTGAAGAGCTGACAGTTAAATGTTGATGACTTCAATGAGTATTACATAGTAGAATTGGCTTAATTTTATTTTAAGAAATAGTCAGTATACTTTATTAGAAAATGTATTTTTAAAAAATACAAATAAACGAGAGGCAATCATAATCGTTATGAACAATTTTTTGGAATTTGAAAAGCCGATAGCGGAATTAGAAGCAAAAATTAATTCCTTAAAGAACATTGATTCACAACAAGTTGAATTAGATATCAATTTAGATAGAGAGATCAAACAATTAAATCAAAAAAGCCGAGAGTTGACCAAAAAAATATTTGCAAGCTTATCGCCTTGGGATGTTGCTCAATTAGCAAGACATCCAAATAGACCTTATACCTTAGATTATATTCAAGAGATATTTACCGATTTTGATGAGTTGGCCGGTGATCGTGCTTATGCCGATGATAAAGCCATTGTTGGGGGTATTGCCCGTATAGATGAGCGCCCGGTAATGGTTATTGGTCATCAAAAAGGTCGTGAAACTAAACAAAAAATCTACCGTAATTTTGGTATGCCAGCGCCAGAAGGCTATCGTAAAGCATTAAGATTAATGCAATTAGCTGAAAGATTTAAACTACCTATTATTACTTTTATTGATACTCCGGGCGCTTATCCCGGTATCGGTGCAGAAGAGCGTGGACAGGCAGAAGCTATTGCACGTAATTTACGTGAAATGTCACGGTTAAATGTACCGACCATTTGTACCGTTATCGGTGAAGGTGGCTCAGGCGGGGCGCTAGCTATCGGGGTAGCGGATAAAGTCAATATGCTACAATATAGTACTTATTCTGTTATTTCACCGGAAGGGTGTGCGTCAATTTTATGGAAAAGTGCTGATAAAGCACCGGTTGCAGCTGAAGCCATGAATATGACAGCTGATAAGTTAATTAAGTTAAATCTTATCGATTCAATCATTCCAGAACCGCTAGGCGGAGCGCATCGAGATTATCCTGCCGTTGCTGCATCACTTAAAGCACAACTGCTTAATGATTTAGATGAGCTCGAAGGTATGGAGTTACCGGTACTACTTGAAAGAAGATTTCAACGCCTTATGAATTATGGTTATGCAAGATAATTTTAAATTTGGACAGTTATTGTGAAAAAATCAACAGGACTACAACGCATTATCAATGCGACAAAATACTCATTAAAAGGATTTAAATCAGCTATTAAAAATGAAGCAGCGTTCCGACAAGAACTCATCTTGTTGGTTGTTGCTTACATTATAGTAATGCTTATTGATTTTTCCATTTACGAACGAATCTTACTAGTTGGGTCAATAGGCTTTGTGATGATAGTTGAGCTCATTAACAGTGCTATTGAATGTGTGGTTGATAGAATTGGAAGTGAGCGACATGAATTATCCGGACGAGCGAAGGACTACGGTTCAGCGGCGGTCTGCTTATCCTTATTGCTAACAATCATCTTATGGATCTATCTGTTTGCTTGTCACTATTTTCCCTAAATTCTACTAAAACGTAGGTATTTTCTGAAAGTTCTTGACAAAAATTGCACATCAGTTAAGCAAAATAGTTGCGATAGCGAATCTAAAAAATGCGAGATTGTTCTCGCATTTTTAATGGATGCGATCTTAATTTCACTCAGAAACTAACTCTTTAATAACAAAGTTTCCGGTTTTTTCTGTATCAAGAACGGAAAGTAACCATGGCATAATTGTTTCCATTTGATTATGTAATTTCCAAGGTGGATTGATCACTATCATCCCTGACGCGGTCATGCCTTTTTGATTATTATCTGGTTTTAACGCCAGCTCAAATTGAGACACTCGTTTAATACCTAGCTTAATAATTCCGTCGATCATTCGTTGCGTTTGAGTGCGTGAAACAACCGGATACCAAATTAAGTAAATCCCTGTTGCAAAACGTTTATAAGCTTCATAAAGTGCGGCCGGAATTTTTTGATAATCCTCTTTTATCTCATAAGACGGGTCGATCAAAATAATCCCACGGCGGGACGGAGGCGGTAACTTTGATTTAAGTTGTGCAAACCCGTCTTCTCGTAAAACTTTAGCTCGTTTATCTTTACTAAATTCCTGTTTTAACAGCGGGTAATCTGTTGGATGCAACTCAGTTAAATTAAGCTTATCTTGCTCTCTTAATAGTTGTTTGGCAATCAAAGGTGAACCCGGATAATATTTTAACGTGTCAAACGGATTATAGCGCTTTAAAACCTGCAAATACGTGGTGAGCTGTTGTGGAACAGTTGCTTGTTGCCATAATAAATTTATACCGGAAAGATATTCACCGGTTTTTTCGGCATGCTCACTTTGTAGCAAATAACGACCAGCTCCGCTATGGGTATCTAAATATAAAAATGGTTTTTCTTTCTCTTTTAGTGATTCAATACATAGTGTTAACACAATGTGTTTTAACACATCGGCATGATTACCTGCATGATAACTATGACGATAACTTAACATGGTGAATTTAACCTCTTTTGCTCATTTTTTTGCATATAAAATGTTGTTAGTGCTAAACAAAGCAAACAAGGGATTTCCATTAACTCTTCAATAAGATCTTTTCTTTCGTGACTTAAAACTAACAATTGATGACCAATTCGATGATGTTCAGCAATATCGGCAATCCCTAAAAAGAGAAACGCAAATAAGATATGCCAAACTGGAACTTGCTCATATTGATAACGGCGAGCTATCTCTTGACGTATTGTTGGTAAAAAGAGAGTTAAAAATGGTATTCCCATTACGATACCAGCAATGATTTTATAGTAGAAACGGGGCACCTCGGGGAAAAAGTCACGACCCCAGCTAATACCTCGACCAAAAAGCATAAACCACCAAAAAATAGTCCAGATCCAAAATTCATAAAGCGATTTATGGTTTTTCACACTTTTTGCATAATGATAGGTATAACCAAACATAAATAATAAAAAAAGTGATTGGATATGCTCAACAATAGTGACACTAAGCCCGTTATAAAGAGGAATAAGAAAATTACCTAAAATATATAAAATAGCACTAAGTGCAACAATGAAAATAGAGCTTTTATAAAAATGGAAATCAAACTTAGGCATCGAATGTTTCAATATTAAATGGTGTTTTTGAGTTTAAGTATAGTACCGCATTTACGACAAACATAACTAGTCTTATTGTGATTAATTTTATTATGTCTGATTTTCGATAAACGATGTTCCTGACATTGGCAATGATATAAGTAATCTTCACGTTTAATGGCAAAATTATGTGTGGTTTTCGGTGCTTTTCCCATTATCTCAGACATAACCGATTGCCACTGCACTCCGTGAGGCTTCACTTTACCATACTGTTTAAATACAATCAGATGTGCTAATTCGTGGGGAACGACTTCTTCGATAAAGGCGGCGCCATTATCGATAAGCATTCTTGAATTAAGTTGAATTTCCCAACGCGCCAAATAGGCGCAGCCTGCAATACTTCCTTTAGGTTTATAAGTAATTTTAGGCTCGCCATATTGGGTATTTAATACTTGATTGGCTTGTTTTAAGTGCATTCTTAAACAAGCCATTACCTGATTGTGTAAGTGAATGGGTATTCGCTTATAATCCTGCTGCATCGCGTAGTAGTGCTGCTTTATCGGTTTTTTCCCAAGGGAAAATATCTCGTCCAAAATGGCCGTAGGATGCGGTTTGTTGGTAAATCGGCTTAATAAGATCAAGCATTTGAATTAATCCATAAGGTCTTAAATCAAAAAACTCTTCAATTAAAGCAACGATCTTATCGTGGGCAACTTTTTCTGTACCAAAAGTGTTGACATAAATCGATGTTGGATGTGCGATACCAATAGCATAAGAAATTTGTAATTCACATCTATCAGCAAGTCCCGCCGCAACAATATTTTTAGCCACATAACGGGCAGCATAAGCAGCAGAACGGTCAACTTTTGACGGATCTTTACCAGAAAACGCACCGCCGCCATGGCGTGCTGCTCCACCATAAGTATCGACAATAATTTTACGACCGGTTAAACCACAATCACCCATTGGACCACCAATCACAAAGCGTCCGGTAGGATTGATAAAATATTTTGTTCTGGCTGTTAACCATTCGGCTGGTAAGGTTGGTTTAATAATTTCTTCCATTACCGCTTCATGTAATGTGTTTTGTTCGATATCTTCTGAATGCTGAGTTGATAATACAATTGTATCAACACCTTTAATTTTACCGTCTTGATAAATAAGGGTAACTTGACTTTTGGCATCTGGTCTTAACCAAGGAAGTGTGCCGTTTTTCCGTACTTGAGCTTGACGACGCATCAAATCGTGAGCATAACTAATGGCTGCCGGCATTAAATTTGGCATCTCATTAGTTGCATAGCCAAACATAATACCCTGATCACCGGCACCTTGTTCTAATGGATTTTGACGATCAACCCCTTGATTGATATCCGGTGACTGCTTACCAATTGCATTTAACACCGCACAAGAATTTGCATCAAACCCCATATCTGAACTGGTATAACCAATATCGTAAATCGTTTTTCGGGTCAATTCTTCAATATCTACCCATGCTGAAGTAGTAATTTCACCGCCAACTAAAGCCATACCGGTTTTGACGTAAGTTTCACACGCAACACGTGCTTTAGGGTCTTGTTTTAAAATAGCATCAAGCACAGCATCAGATATTTGATCGGCGATTTTATCTGGGTGACCTTCTGAAACGGATTCTGAAGTAAATAGAAATTCTGACATATATACCTTCTTTAACTTTTTTAATGCAATGCTTAAATATAATCTTTTAATATAAAATGCTTAAATTTAGCAGTTTTACCATCTAGACGTCTATTTTAATAATTTATTAGCCAAAAAGCCAGTATTACCTTAAACAAAATTACTTGCATAAATTTCTAATCAATTTACGATAGTGCTCGTTTAACTTTTCCAATCATTGCTAGCGAAATATGAATATTGTAAGAAAACTTCCCACAGTATTGGTGTTTGATTCCGGTGTTGGCGGATTATCTGTCTATAACGAAATCCATAATAAAATGCCTAATGTGCATTATATTTATGCATTTGATAATGAAATGTTTCCTTATGGGGATAAATCCTCAAGCTTTCTTATTAATAGAGTCATTGCGGTGATTGATACAATTAGCAAATCACATACTATCGATTTAGCCGTTATTGCCTGCAACACAGCCAGCACAATCTGTTTACCAAGCTTGCGGGAAAAATTCAGCTTTCCTATTGTTGGTGTTGTGCCGGCGATCAAACCGGCAAGTCAAATAACTCAAAATAAATGTATTGGACTGTTAGCAACCAAAGCCACAATACAGCGAGCCTACACCAACAATCTAATACAACAGTTTGCACCCGATTGCACTGTTGAGTTATTGGGATTATCTGAGTTGGCGCATATTGCTGAAAATAAATTGCAAGGCATTGCTGTCGATATGCAACAACTGAAAGAATTGTTACAGCCATGGTTATGCTTGCCAGTGATACCGGACACCATTGTCCTAGGTTGTACCCATTACCCTTTTATAAAAGAAGAATTAAAACACCTTTTCCCTAATGCCACATTTATTGATTCGGGTAATGCTATTGCCTCACGAGTTTATAATTTGCTAAAAGATCAATATGAAGTTCATCAAGCAAAAACACCAGCTAAAGAAAACTTAATATTAAGTACAGCGCATAACCAATATGTTGAAAAGTTAGCTCAAAAATTATCTGAATATAATCTTAATAAATATCAATGCATTAAAGTTGTCGGTGTTTAAACCTTATTCGAACAGTTAAAGAATTTGTTATTTTTACTTGCTAAAAAAAATGAAGTGCCTATAATGCGCATCCACTGACACGGCGTCAGCGAAAGCAGACGGGAAAAGTGGTTAGTGAGCAAGATCAAATTTTTTAAAAAAAGATCTTGACGAATAAAAAGGTGTAGCGTAGTATACGCAGCCCTTGAGACAGCAA
>NZ_JAFNNZ010000060.1:0-505 GCF_026536565.1 Gilliamella sp. B2923
AAAACTTTTAAGTTATCAAATTCTTGTTCTTGTGGTGTTTTGGTGACTGTCTCTTTTTTAATCGGGGCATTACTTTGTTTTGGTGGTTGTTTAACTGGAGCAACTTTTTTAGGCGGAACTTTACGTAACTCATCAAAATCAAATGGGTTAGGTTGACCCTCATCAGCCCATTCATCAAGATCAAACCATGGTTTTTCTTTACCGTCATCAATCACATCTTTGGGTGGTGTGGGTTTGGGGTGGTATTTCGGTTTTGGGGCATCGGGCATTTTGATAATTTGACTTAATCGGGCTATCGCGGGCAATAGGGTTGCTGGTATGGTTTTTTCTTGATAACCCTTTTTAAGTTTTGATTTTATTATTTTGCAGGCTTCTTTTTCTGCTTCCTCCTGCGAGGCAAAGGTCTTAGTGTGTTTTTGCCCTTCGGTTCCAACCGCACCGTAAAGCACCGTGTAAAGGTTATCTTTTTGCTCGATATACCAAAATTTATTATTCACTTCATCAA